>JAUTXA010000236.1 GCA_030838265.1 Actinomycetota bacterium
CTCCAAGCGAGGCCGGGCCGACTCCACCCGCATCGAGTACCGGGCCCCCGACCCGGCCTGCAACCCCTACCTGGCCTTCGCCGTGGTGCTCGCCGCCGGCCTCAAGGGGATCGAGGAGGGCTACGACCTGCCTCCCGAGACCAACGACAACCTCTACGAGATGAGCAACGACGAGCGGCGGCGGGCCGGCATCAAGACCCTGCCCGGGTCGCTGTCGGAGGCGCTGGCGGTCATGGAGACATCGGACCTGGTGGCTGAAACCCTCGGCGACCACGTCTTCGAGTGGTTCCTCCGGAACAAGCGGGAAGAGTGGGCGGCCTACAAGACTCAGGTCACCCAGTTCGAGCTCGACCGGTACTTCGCCCGCCTCTAGGCCCACCGCCGTGGAACCCCTCCTCCTCCATCCGAACCCGCCGGCGCCGGGTCTGGCCCAGGCCCTCGACCTGGCCGGCTACCCGTGGAAGGCGGTCTCGTCGGCCGACGCCGTGTCGGGGAGCGAGCCCGAGGACGGTTGGGCGGGCGCCATCATCAGCGCCGACACCGACCCGGAGGCCGCCTTCGCCCTGTGCCGGAGCCTGCGCAAGCGCGACCTGCCGGTCGAGCCCCTGTTGGTGGTGGTGACCAGCGACCAGCTCCCCGACCTCGAGCTGCGCGAGGACCTGTTCGACGACTTCCTCGTCCTGCCCCTCGAACCGGCCGAGCTCGACGCCCGCCTCAAGCACCTCTTCTGGCGGACGGGCCGCGGCACCCGGCCCGAGCTCGTCGAGTACGGCCTGCTGGTGCTCAACCTCGAGACCTACCAGGCGGCCATCGGCGGCCGTCCCCTCGACCTCACCTACATGGAATACGAGCTGCTGAAGTTCCTCGCCACCCACCCGGGCAAGGTCTTCACCCGCGAGACGTTGCTCTCACGGGTCTGGGGCTACGAGTACTACGGCGGAGCCAGGACAGTCGACGTCCACGTGCGGCGCCTGCGGGCCAAGTTGGGCGAGGAGCACGCCAACCTCATCTCGACCGTCCGCTCGGTCGGGTACAAGTTCGGCCAGTCCCGCTTCTCCCTCTGACCTTCCGCCTTTTGGTGACTCGATCGGGGCCTCTGGACCCCGTTTGAGTCACCAAAACCCAATCGACGGAGGGCTACGTGTTGAGGTCGATGAACTCGCTGCCCTCGTTGCGGGCTTCGGCGTCGGTGGTGAGCGACCAGCTGAAGGCGGCTGAGACGAGCAAGCCGGTCAGCATGAGGCTGACGGGGATGGCGATCACGATGATGATGGCGATGATGATCGGGCCGAGCACGGTGTGATCATCCCCCCTTTCGGGCCCAGGCTTCCACCTCGACGACCGCTCCCAGCGGAAGGGCGGCGACGGCGACGGCCGAGCGGGCCGGGCGGTGGTCGCCGAAGGCCTCGACATAGAGCTCGTTCATGCGGGCGTAGTCGGCCATGTCGACGAGGAAGACGGTTGTCTTCACCACGTCGGCCATCGTCGCCCCCTGCTGCTCGAGCAGGCCGCGCAGGTTGGCCAGGGCCTGGACCACTTGGGCGTCGAAGCCGTCGACGAGGGCGCCGTCGCGCAGACCGACCTGGCCGGAGCACACGATCCATCCTCCGGCTTCGACGACGGGGGTGTAGGGACCGACCGGCTTCGGGCTGCTCATGACGAACCTCTCCTGGTGGGCCACTCGGGGGCGAGGCCATCAGCCTTCCACGCGGCCAGAGCGACAGCGGCGAACACGGCGTCGGAGCCGTTCACCGGCTCGCTGCCGTCATCGTCGATGGTGACGCGCACGTCGGGCATGTCGCGGGCCCGCAGGATGCCGAACGATCGGATGGTGAGGTCGTGGACCTCGCCGTCGTCGTCGACGTACAGGCCTTCACTGCGCACCCAGCCCAGGGCCATGTGGGCCGCGCCGACGCAATAGGAGCGAAGGACGACCTCGTCGAGTGCCCGCCCGCACCGCACCTCGACCTCGAGCGACCCGTCCGCCGCGATCGAGGCCCGAGCCCGCGCTCCGTTCGGTGCGACAATGGTGTCGGCCCTGGTGGCGGCGGCCACCAGGACGGCAGCCTCGGCCCATCCGGCGCCGCGGGACGCGACCGACGTCGAGGGACCGGCGACATCGACCTCGTGAACCACGAGCTGGGGGGCCACCGCGGCGATGGCGTCGACCACGCCAGGGGTCCGGACCACGCGGATCACCCCGGTGCCATCGGCCCTGATCCCGGCCGCCACTGGTGGGCGCTTGGGGCCGAGGCGGACGGTGTCCTCGCGGGTCAGCAGCACGCGCACCGGCCGGCCGTGCTCGTCGGCCAAACGGCGGGCGACCTCCGGGGCAATCGATCGCGCCTTGCCCCCGAAGGCGCCGCCGTTGGCCAGCGGGCTCACCGACACGCCGCCCGGCATGCACCACGAGGCGTCGGGCTCGAGGTAGGCGGGCTCGATCCAAGCCGTGCGCAGCGTCAGGTCCCATTCACCGTCGGGCGCCTCGAGGGGATAGGACGGAGGCAAGGTGGTGCGGCGGCCCTGGACCGTGCCGGCCAGGCGGCGGGCCTCGGTCAGCGTCTCGGCCACCACCCACTCGCCGCCGCCGTCCATGACCGCCACGAGGGCGTCGCGTGGCGCGGTGTCGTCGGCGAAGCCTCCTTCGCCCAAGGCCACGTCCGGCCCGACTCGTTGGGGGACCCCGCCTTCGAGGGTGGCCCGCCGGCTGGCGGCATCGAGGTCGCGGCCCGGTGCGGGCGGCGCACCCGCGGCGGCGTCGACGATGGTGCGCCATCCCGTGCAGCGGCAGAGGTGGGCGAGCAGAGCCTGCTCGACCTCGTCCGCCTCAAGGGGGCCAGCGGCGGGTGAGCCGTTCAGGGCGGCCAGCCGCACGATGATCCCCGGCGTGCAGAAACCGCACTGGCTGGCCCCGGCGGCGGTGAAGGCCTGGGCCCATGCGTCGCGGACCTCGGCGGGCAGGCCGTCGAGGGTGGTGATGGCTCGGCCTTCGACCCGGCGGGCGGGGGTCACGCAGGCCACGCGGGGCTGGCCGTCGACCAGCACCGTGCAGCAGCCGCACTGACCCTGCGGGCTGCAGCCGTCCTTGGCCGACTTCAGGCCGAGGCGGTCGCGCAGCACCTCGAGCAACGAGGCGCCGTCGTCGGGCACCTCGACCTGGCGGCCGTCGACGTGAAGTTGCAAGGACACGGGCGGAGGATAGGTTGCCGCCCATGTCTTCCCCGTTGAGTCGGCGCACCTTTCTGGCCGGGACTGCGGTCCTCGCGGCGGCAGCCGCCTGCGGAAAGGGCAAGCCGAAGGTCATCGACACCACCACGGACTCGACGACGTCGGCCGCCAACGCCCTCAACCTCATCGTGGCCACTTTCGACCCCGTCGCCGGCCTCGACCAGCGCCTGGCCTTCGCCGTCCTCAAGGACCAGGAGCCGCTGCCCAAGAGCGAGGCCCAAGTCATGATCGAGCTGGTCGCCCAGGGCGGTGGCTACGGCCCCCCGGCGCCGGCTGTCCGCCACGACGACGGCATCGAGCACCGGCCCTTCTGGGAGCTCACGACGAAGTTCACCAAGCCCGGGGTGTGGCAAGCCCGCGTCCAGCACGGAGGCGAGACGGCGACCGCCGCCTTCGAGGTCCTCGATCCGGCGGCGGTCAGCGCGCCCATCCCCGGACGAGCCCTGCTCTCGACGCCCACTCCCACCCTCGCCGCGACCCAGGGCGTGACGCCGATCTGCACCCGCCAGCCCGCCTGCCCGTGGCACACCGTCAGCCTCGATCAGGCCCTGCGGGCGTCGAAGCCGGTGGTCGTCCTCTTCGGGACGCCGGCCCGGTGCGAGTCCCAGACGTGCGGGCCCGTCCTCGACATCCTCCTCGGTGAGAAGGACGCCTTCGAGGCCAAGGGCGTGCAGTTCATCCACGTCGAGATCTACAAGGACCTGCAGACCCAGGTCCATGTGCCCGCGGTCGACGCCTACAAGTTGAGCGGTGACCCAGTGCTGTTCACGGCCGGGGCCAACGGGGTCGTCGTCGAGCGCGTCAACGGACCGTTCGACCGGGCCGACGCCAAGGCCTTCCTGGGAAAGCTGGTCGCTTAGAGGCGCTAGGAGCGCTAGGAGAAGGACTGGCCGCACCCGCAGGTGCGCTGGGCGTTGGGGTTGTTGATGCTGAACCCGGCGCCTTGGAGGCCGTCCTTGTAGTCGAGGGTCGAGCCGGTGAGGAGCTCGGCGCTCTGGGAGTCGACCACCACGCTGATCGTGCCGTAGGTCGTCTTCACGTCGTCGTCGGCCACGTCGCTGTCGAAGAACATCTCGTAGCTGTAGCCCGAGCAGCCACCGGGACGGACAGCCACGCGCAGGGCCAGCTGGTCGTTGCCTTCCTGGACCAAGAGGTCGGCGACCTTGGCGGCTGCGGCGTCGGTGACGGAGATGGGCGCGGGCTTGGTGCGCACGCCGCCGAAGCTGATGCCGGTTGCGGTGTTGATGCTCACTGGTCACTGCCTCCTTGGAAGATCGGTCCCATCTTACCGGCCAGCCAGCTCTACCCGGCATGGATCCCGGTCGACGAGCGTGGCGAAGTCGGTCACCCGGGCGCCGCCCACTGAGCTCACGAAGCCTTCGACGATGCCCCGATGAAGGTGGCACACCAGATCGGGGAAGGCCTCGGCCAGCTCGCGGAACGGGCAGCGAGTGAAGGCGATGCTGGTGTGGTCGCCATCGCTGGCCATGGCCGGGTCGAAACCCAGGTCGGCCAGCTCGGTCATGAGGGCGTCGACGCACGCCGCCGTCTCGGCCGCCGTCGACTCGAGGGCTTCGGCGTCGACCTCGCCCTGGGCCCGTCCCATCTCGGCGACTGTCTCGGTGTCGGGGGCGTAGACCGAGGCCACGCCGGCCAGCAGGCGGGCCAGCAACCGGAAGGCCGACGGCTCGAGCCCCAGGGACGGGGCCTCGGCGGCCAACGAGTAGCGGTGCTGGGGGCGGCCGACCGTGCCCCGGTTGTCGATCTCGACAGAGAGGAGGCCGATCTCTCGCATGCGCTCGAGGTGGGGACGGACGGTGTTGGGGTGCAGATCGAGGCTCTCGGCGATGTCGCCGGTGGCCAGCGGCGTGGCCGAGCGGGCCAACTCGAGGTAGATGGCGTAGCGGGTGTTGTCGCCCAACGCCTTGAACACCTGCAGCCGGTCCATCGCTCCGAATATACCAGGCTGAACCCTTGTAAACTCAGGGGCAATGGCCGATCGCCCACCCACCACCTCTCCGTCGGAGGACGCCGTCCGGGGAGCCCTGCTGGGCGTCATCGACCCCGAGCTGGGCGACAACGTCGTCGATCTGGGGATGCTGCGCACGGTCGCGCTGGGCGGCGACGGCAGCGTCGACGTGACCCTGGCCCTGACCACCGCCGGGTGTCCCTTGCGGGCTCAACTGATGAAGGACGTCCGCTTGCGGGTGGGCTCGGTGCCGGGTGTGACCGACGTGCGCGTCCACTTCGGCGAGATGACGGCCGACCAGAAGAAGAAGCTCATGGAGCGGGCCCGCTGGAAGGCGCGGGAGAACGCGCCCGACACCGACATCCCCGCCACCACTCGGGTGGTCGCCATCGCGTCAGGCAAGGGGGGCGTCGGCAAGTCGTCGGTCACCGCCAACCTGGCCGTGCAGCTGGCCCGCCGGGGCCTCACCGTCGGTGTGCTCGACGCCGACATCGGGGGCTTCTCGATCCCCCGCATGCTCGGCATCGACGGACGCAAGGTCGAGGCCGAGGACCGCAAGATGATCCCGCTCGAGGAGCCCGTGGGTGCCGGCCTGCTGAAGGTCCTGTCGATGGGCTCGATCGAAGGCACCGCCGAGGACGAAGCCGTCATGCTCCGAGGCTTCATGCTCAATCGGGCCGTGCAGCACTTCCTCGAGGATGTTCGCTGGGGCGAGCTCGACTACCTGTTGATTGACATGCCGCCCGGCACCAGTGACATCCAGATGGGCCTGGCCCGGATGCTGCCCCGCACCGAGATGCTGATCGTCACCACGCCGGCCCACGCCGCTCAGAAGGTGGCGGCCCGAGCCGCCGACATGGCCCGCAAGGGCTACCTGCGGGTGGCCGGCGTGATCGAGAACATGAGCGCCTTCACCTGCGAGCACGGCGAGACCTACGCCCTCTTCGGCGAGGGCGGGGGCCAGCGTCTGGCCGATCAGATCGGTGTGCCTCTCCTGGGGTCCATCCCCCTCGACGCCGCCGTCGCCGCCGGCAGCGACGAGGGCCGGCCCGCGGCTCTGGCCGACCAGGGTCTCGTGACCGACGCCTTCGCCGCCCTGGCCGAGCGCATCGTCACCGAGGCCATCCCGCTCGTCGAGATGGCCACGTGCACGGCCCGCCTCTTCGACGCCGTCGAAGAGGCCCTCGGCCCGCCCGTCGCCGTCCCCGCCGTCGACGCCTGACCCCCGCCCCCACTGACCCCCCCCCCCCTTTTTTTTTGTGCTAACTGGCGCGGAAATCGACGCGAAACGCGTCGTTTTCCGGCCCGGTTAGCACCGGGGTGAGGCGTGAGGGGTGTGACTGGGGCCGGGGCCGGGGGCGGGGGCGGGGGCGGGGGCGGGGGTTAGTCGGCGATGCGGAGGGCGACGGCGGGACGGATGCGGGAGGCCTGCTGGGCCGGGGCGGCGGTGGCGAGCAGCGAGGCGACGAAGGTGCCGATGACGAGGATGGCCATCTGGCCGTAGGGGATGCTGAACGAGAGGCCGTCGCCGAAGGTGTTGTTGGACACGATCTGCCACGCCGTCAGGCTGGCCAGGATCACGCCGATGATGATGCCCTCGAGGGCCACGAACGCCGACTCGGCCACGAAGGCGCGGCGGACGGCCTTGGCCTCGAAGCCAAGCGAGCGCAGCACGCCGACCTGGCGGCGGCGCTCGCGCACGGCGCGCACCATCACCACGCCGAGGCCGGCGATGCCCACGATGAGGCCGAGCGACAGGTAGCCCTGCATCAGGCGGAAGAACGCCTGCTGGCCGCTGAGGTTCTCGTTGACGAAGGAGTGGAACGACTGGGCGTCGGCCCCGTTGGCCAGGAACTTGGCGTTGATGCGCGTGGCCAAGGCGTCGGCGTCGACCGAAGGTGCAGTAGCGACGAACAACCGGTTCGGGACGACTCGCGGTCCGTAGAGCTGGCGGAGGCCATCGAGCGACACCATGACGCTGTCGTTGCCGAACGAGGCCTTCGACACGGCCGCCACCTTCAGCTGCCGGGTGGCACCACTGAGCGGGTCGCGCAGTGTCATCGAGTCGCCCGCCTTCACCGTCTTGGTCGGCGGGCCACCTCCCTGAATCAGGAAGCGCTCGCTCACGATGGCCAACGACGGATCAGCCGCCACCGCCCGGTAGACGGCGTCGGCCGATCGGTAGCCGGCGCCGAGGGTCTTGAGTCCCGGCCCACCTCGCTTTAGGAGATCGGGGGTGAAACCGGTGATGTACCAGCCCTCGTAGCCGTCGTTCTTGGTCAGCCCCTTCACCTTGAACTCGGCGCCGACGTCTGCGAGGGCGGCGACGGCGGTGACCCCGGTCTGCTCGGCGATCACGTCGGGCTTCACCGGGTTGGCTGCGTTGGACGAGACGAACAGGTCGAAGCCGCCGGAGACGTCCTTGGTGAACTGCGTGATCTGGCCGCCGAAGAGATGGCTGAACACGGTGATGAACGTCAGGGTGAAGACGACCAGCGAGTACATGCCCAGGATCATCCCGGTGCGGAAGCGGCGGGCCAGGGGGTACGCCAGGCCCAGCCGCAGTGACATGTTCTTCTCGCCGCCGCCGACAGTGCGGATGACGGCACCGATCGACGTCTGGTTCTGCGACACGAGCGCCACGGAGCCGGCGACCAGGATGACGCCCTGGATCACGAAGTTCGGAAGGTCGGCGTTCTCGAAGACCTTGGGGAAGAGACTGAACACGGCGATGGCCCACGCCACGGCGCCGGCGCCGGCGGCCGACACGACGGCGCGGCGGTTGCCGACCCGACGCAGCAGCATCACGAGACCGAGGAGGAGCAACGGAACGCCCTCCAGCGTCGGACCGGGTTGCTTGCCGGCGACTCCGGAGACAGCAGCAGTGGCGCCCAGCACCACGAAGACCGCACCCAGGACCAGCACCCAGATCTTGCGCTTCCCCCCTTCGGGCTCGGGCAGGTCGCGGATGGCCCGGATGACGTTGAGCCGCGAGATGTAGACCGACGTCAACAGGACCGTCACCAGCGAGATCAAGAACCCCACCGAGAAGCCGAGCTCGATGCTACGGAAGGTGGTGGCGAACGAGAGGTCGAGGCCGCCGCCCGACCCGTTGCCCCGCGAGAAGATGCCGGCGGCCACCACCACGATCACGCGGCCGAGACCGATGCCGGCGATGGCGCCGAGGACGGACGACCCGATGGCGTAGGCCCATCCCTCGAGGCTGAAGGTGCCGATCAGGCTGGCTCTTCGCAGGCCGACGGCCCGCAGCATGCCGAGCTCGGGCTTCCGCTCCTCGGCCAGCATGACGAAGATGTTGACCAGGAGCAGGATCCCAGCGATCACGCTGAAGAACCCGATGGTGCCGAACAACTTGGTGAACTGGTCACCCACGTCATGGGCCGCGATCAGGAGGCTCCGCTTCACGGTCTGGACGTTGGCCGGGATGCCGGTCAGCGCCTTGCGCAGCAAGGCCCGCACGGCCGGCGACAGCTTCTCGCCCGCGATCACCCCGCCCCGGTTCGACACGGCGACGCCGCTCACAGGTGGCGCGGCGCTGACCGTCGCCCCCGCGCCGAGCGAGGCGATCGTGCCGGGAGCAACGAAGACGTTGGGCGACTTGCTGCCGAAGCCGAGGAAGAAGCCGGCCACCCCCTTGCGGGGCACGTCGCCCACGACCTTGAGCTCGAGGCGCTTGCCGTAGGCGTACACCGCGACGGTGCCGCCGGGCTTCACACCCAGTTTGTGCTCGAGATCCTTCCCGATGACTGCCTCACCGGTCTTCGGGGTCGGCCCCGAGATGCCAGTCGCCCCTGGGTCACGACCGAACTGGCGAGCGGCCGCGAAGTCGACCTCGAGGACACCGGCGTGGGGCTCGGCCTTGGGGGACGGGCCCGTGCCGCTCACCGCCGCGTTGATGACTGTCATGGGAAGGACACCGTCGATGCGCGGGTCCTTGATGGCCCGCACCGCGGCCAGGGCCCGGGCCCCGGCGTCCGGGTCGCGCGTCAGCACCAGCTCGTCGATGGGCCCGAGCTGGGTATAGGCGCTGTGGCGCAACGAGGCATTCAACGTGTCACCGACGACGAAGGAGCCGGTGATGATCGCCGTCCCCAGCAGCGAGCCCAGCAGCACCAGCATCGTCTCGCGAGGGCGGCGCGACGCGTTGCGCACGGCGAGGCGGCGCAGCACGGGCCGGCGCACCACCATGAAGATGAAGGGCAGCGAGACGAACGCGACGACGTAGATCACGTGCGCGTCCTACTGGCGGTCGTCGGAGACGATCTGGCCGTCGCGCACCACGATGCGGCGCTCGGCCGTGGCCCCGATGTCCTCGTCGTGCGTCACCAGCATCACGGTGAGCCCTTCGCCGTGCAGCTCGCGCAGCAGGCCCATCACCTGGGTCGCCGTCTCGGTGTCGAGGTTGCCAGTGGGCTCGTCGGCCCAGACGATCTGCGGCTTGCCGGCCAGGGCGCGAGCGATGGTCACGCGTTGCTGCTCGCCGCCCGAGAGCTCGGCGGGCCGGTGGTTGAGGCGATGGCCGAGTCCCACCCGATCGAGGGTCTGCTGGGCCGCGGCCCGGGCCTCTTTGGCCGGGCGGCCGGCGAGGAGAAGGGGCAGCTCGACGTTCTCGGTCGCCGTGAAGACGGGGATGAGGTTGAAGGCCTGGAACACGAAGCCCATGGCCTCGGCCCGGTGCCGGGTGCGCGCCGCGTCGCTCAGCTCGTTGATGGCCTTGCCGCCCACCATCACCGTGCCTCCGTCGATGTCGTCGAGGCCCGACAGGCAATTCAGCAGGGTCGTCTTGCCTGACCCCGACGGCCCCATGACGGCCACGAAATCGCCGGCGCCGACCGTCAGGTTGATGCCCCGCAGGGCCTCAACCTCGTCGGCCCCCGTGTGGTACGTCTTGCGGACGTCGATGGCCGAGAGGATCGGCGGTCGTTCGGGTCGCGACGCGCCAACCGAGTCGGTGGCGGCCGTCGCCCGCCTGCGTCGTTCCCTGCGCCCCACCCGTTCAGCCGATTGCACGGCGTGACGGTAATCGTCACTGACACCCGCGTCAGATCGGTTTCCGCCTGGCGTGACCGACGTCACGGCGCGGTTACGGCAGGGTGATGGTCGAGGTCTCGGCCGGCCGCCGCTTGGGAAGGGCCAGGCTGAGGCGGAAGCAACCTCCAACTCCCACCCGGTGCTCGTACCAGACCCGTCCGCCCATGGCCTCGGCCAGGCCGCGCACGAGCGAGAGTCCCAGACCTGTGCCGCGGGACCGGTCGCGGTTCGACCGGCTCAGGGTGCGAACCCGCGAGAAGAGGGTGGCCTCGAGGGCCGCAGGGACGCCGGGCCCGTGGTCGAGGACGCTGACCTCGACGGTCGTCTCGTCGACCGACTCGACATCGACGATCACCGGCGCGGCCCCGTGATGCAGCCCGTTCTCGATGAGGTTGGCGAAGATCTGCTCGAGGCGGCGCGGGTCGACGAGCACCAGGGTCCCGGGGCGGACCCGCACATCGACACCGGTTGGGTCGTCGACCGACCCCAGGGCGTCATCGATGACCTGGGCCAGGTCGACGGGACGAAGGCTGAGCAACAGCGAGTGGGCCTCGAGCCGGCTCAGGTCGTAGAGGTCGTCGGCCAGACGGGAGATGCGCTCGGCGTGGCGGCGGATCGAGCTGCCCATGCGCCGGATGCGGTCGCCCGGGATGTCCTCGGCGTGGGTCTCGAGGGTGGCTCCGAGGCCGAGGATGGTGGTGAGCGGGTTGCGCAGGTCGAACGTGACCAAGGCGAGGAACTCGTTCTTGTCGGCTTCGAGGTCGTGGGCGGTGGTGATGTCGCGCACGATCCCCTGGTAGCCGACCACCTCGCCTTCCTCGTGGCGGGCCATGGTCGAGATGTCGAGCACCCGCCGCACCCCGTCGGGGCGGGCGATGGCGACCTCCTGCCGGTGGGACGCACCGCCGGGGACCCGGCTGAGCTCCTCGATCGAGACCGAGCGATCGAGGGGGACGAGGACGTCGTCGAGGATGGCGCCGTCGAGGGCGTCGAGGGAACGGCCCAAGATCAGGGCCAGCGACGGGTTGGCGTACTGGACCAGACCGTCGAGGTCGACTTCGTACACCCCGTCCGACGCCCGCTCGACCACGTTCTCGTACCGGTTCCGCTCCTCTTCCTCCTTGCCGATGATGGCGGCCCAGTAACCCTGGGCGAGGGAGTCGGTGAGGCGGTCCATGGCGGGCAGGACACGGGTCAACAGGAGCGAGAGCGCAAGGCCCCAGTGCCGTCCCCTGTCCTCGGCCAGCTCGACCGCGGTCTGCACCACGAGGTCGCGTGAGATCCGGAGCACGACGAGCAGCTGGGGAAGGGGCGAGCCGGCCCACGCGGCCGCCGCGCCGACGTCCTCGAGGTCGCCCACGAGGGCCTCGTCGACCTCGGCACCCTGGCCGGTGACGGCGAGGATGGCCTCGAAGCGGGCCTTGGCCTGCTCGATGAACTTGGCCTGCTCGCTGATCGACCACGTTGTCGACTCCGGAAAGACGGTGGCGAAGATGTCGAAGGCCCGTCGGGCCATCTCCTCGGACTTCCCGTCGAGGGCGTCGAGCAGAACTTGGGGGTCGGCGCCCTCGCGCTCGAGGGCGTCGAGGAAGTTGCCGGAGCCGTTGTCCGCGTTGCGAGCCAGGAAGGCCTTGACGTCGACCAGGGGGAAGGTGGGGCTGGCCGGATCGCCCGATCCCTCGAGGTAGCCCGATGACGACAGCGACAGGACGGCATCGACGGGCAGCCCGAGGAGCCCGGCCGCCTCAGCGAGCGTGACCTTCGGTCGGTTGTCGGTCTCTCGGTCAGCCATGTCGACCCCTACTTCTACAGAGGGCAGGTGCGCACCTACCCAGGGAACGCACGAACTGGCTCAGGCTGACGTTTCTCGGGGGAAATCGACCGCTGACCAGGTCGCATCGGCATCCTGGGGCTCGGTGGCCCGCGCCGTCCCCTCGTCGGCCAGCTTGCGCAGGTGGGCCCACACCGAGAACCGGGCGATGGGGTGCAGGGCCTCGGGGACGTCGGTGTAGACGGCCTCGACGATCTCGGGGATTGTGGCCGTGCCGGCGGCCGTCAGCGCTTCTCGAACCGCCCGCTCTCGGGCCAGGCGGTGGGTGATGTACTGCTCGATGACGGGCGCGGGCTCGTCGATGAAGGGGCCGTGGCCCGGAGCGATGGCGTCGAGATCGATGCCCCGAACCCGGTCGAGAGCGGCGAGGTAGGCCGCCATGTCGCCGTCGGGCGGGGCGATCACCACGGTCGAGCCGCTCATGATGTGATCGCCGCTGAACAGCAGGCGGTCGTCGTCGAGCCGGTAGCAGAGATGGTTCGAGGCGTGACCCGGGGTGTGGAGCGCCCGCAGGCGGAAGTCGCCGGCGGTGAGCTCCCAGTCGTCGCCGATCGTCTCGTCGGGCACGAAGCCGTCCCGCTCGTCGTAGCCCAGGACGGCGGCGCCGGTGCGCGCCTTGAGGCCGGCCGCCCCGGGGGCGTGATCGGGGTGGGTGTGGGTGACCAGGATCCAGCGGATGCGGCCTGCTCCGGCCTCGGCCACGGCATCGAGGTGAACCTCGAGGTCGTCGGGGCCGGGGTCGATCACGGCCACCTCGTTGCCTCCGATGAGGTAGGTGTTGGTACCCGGCCCGGTCATCACCGACGGGTTGCCGGCGAGGACGCGGCGCACGCCGCTCGCCACCTCAGTCACCCGACCGACCACCATGTCGTCAGCCATTGGTGGGGCCACCAGGACGGCCGGGCATCGGCAGCCCGTCGGGCAGGGGCGTGCTCACCGCCTCGTCGTAGCCGGGGTCGCCGGGCAGAAGGATGCGGACGCCATGCTCGCCCTTGGTGATGCGGGGCAGGATCGTCGGCACCTCGTTGATGGCGGCCGCCGCGTCCAACAGGTCTCGGCTGGTGGCGAAGCCGCCGATGGCCTCGAGGTTTTTGATGGTCGGAAAGATGAGGTCGAGCTCGCCTTGCTGGTGGCGCTCGAGGGCGTCGTTGGGGTTCACCCAGAGGTTGGCGATGGTCTCGCGGTCATCGTGGAGCGGCACCTGCTCGGCCGGCGCGGCAGCCACGAAGAACCGGGTGTCGTAGCGACGGGGCGGCCCAACCGGTGTGATCCAGTGGCTGAAGTAGTGGATCTGATCGGCGGCGATGCGGAGGTTCTCGAGTCGGCACACGTCGAGCAGCCGGGTCTCGCCGGTGTCGACCGCCTTGCGGTGGTGACGGAAGCGCTCGGCTACCTCGGCGTCGGCGAAGGAGATGACCTGGCCCGAGGCGTCGAGGGCAACGAGCACGCCGGCCTCCTCGAAGGACTCACGGACGGCCGCCACCCAGTAGGCCAGCCCGCCGGAGGCGACCCCCAGCAACGTGCTGGCCTGGTCGTCGCTACGCCCCTCGCACACCGCCTCGAGGTCGGCATGGCGGTCGGCCTCGTCGACGGCGCCACCGGGGAAGACGTAGGCGCCGCCCACGAAGTCAGAGTTGAGGTTGCGGCGGAGCATGAACACCTCGAGGCGCCCCGCAGCACCATCCCGCACGAGCATCACCGTGGCCGCGTCGCGCACCGGTGGCGAAGGGGGGGCGCTCACGTGGCGAGACTACTGCCGCACTACCCTTCCCCCGATGGCCACCGACGTCCGCCCGTCGCGCTCTCCACGCGCTGGCCGACCTCCCGCTGCCCCTCTCGTCGATCGCCTGATCCCCAAGTCGGTGCTGGGTCTGGCCGTGATGATCTTGGCCTTCGCCATCGGCAGCGCCTTCAGCGGCGTGGCCTTCTACTCCTATTACGAGTTCAAGAAGGATCACAGCGATCAGCTCGTCCGCAGCTACGACAAGCGCTTCGCCTTGGCCGAGAAGACGCTGCAGTCCGAGACGGCCAACGCCAAGTCCGAGATCCAAAAGGAGCTCGAGCCCATCAAGAAGGTGCAGGCCGAGGGGAGCACTCTGCTGCAGCTGTCGAAGCAGGTGAAGGGGGCCATGTTCGCGGTTCGGACCCTTGACGAAGCGGGCCAGCCCTCGGTGGGCTCAGGGTTCGCCGTGGCCTCCGACAACAGCCAGACCCTGGTCTTGACCTCGTACACGACCGTGCGGGCTGCCACCCATCAACCGGGCCCCACCATCTCGGTGAAGCAGGGCGACACCGACGTCCGGGCCACCTTGTGGACGTGGGACGAGCAGCAGGACATGGCGCTCTTGGTCGTCAACAAGGGCAACATCTCGAAGCTCTCCTTCGCCCCCCGCGACCCACCGCCCGCCCTCGGCGACCGGGTCTTCGCCATCTCGGCCATCGCCGCCTCCGGGGCCGCAGTCACCCAGGGCTTCGTCGTCGACGTCTCGTCGCTCGGCATCGAGCACGATGCCAAGATCGGCCCCGCCTTCCAGGGCGGGCCCCTGCTCAACTCCAAGGGTGAGGTTCTCGGCGTCGCCTCGCGCTCCTACGCCCCCATCGGTTTCGCCACGGACGCCGTCTACTACGCGCCCCCCGTGCGCGCCGCGTGCGGCAAGCTGCTGCGCTGCCCCGACGAGCAGACGGTCAGCGGAGCCGGCGCCCGCCGCTAGAGCGGTGACGCGGTGACGCGCTAAGGGCTGAAGAAGGTCGTCGACGTGGTGGAGTCGGGCGACGTGGTGCTGGTGGTTGGTGGGGCCGTGGTCGGCGGAGGCTGAGCCTTGGGAGCGGCGGGCTGGTAGATGAACGGCCCGCCGTCCGACGTGTTCGACGGCGCCCGCTTGGCCCCGGGGTCGAAGCCGCTGCGGTTCTTGCGGTTGAGGGCGGCGGCGATCGACTGGATGGGCGCGGGCTGGCTGAAGTCGGTGACGGGGACGTTCTTCAGGGCCTGGGCCATGAAGTCGTGCCAGGTGTTGGCCGGGATGGTGCCACCGAAGACGCGGCTCACCCCCTTGATGCCCCGCAACGACGCCCGCTTCGGGTCCTGAGAGTTGGCGTAGCCCATCCACACCGAGGTCGACAGGGTGGGGGTGAAGCCGACGAACCAGGCGTTGGTGAAGTTCTCGGTGGTCCCCGTCTTGCCCGCCGCCGGGCGGCCGATGTTGGCGTGCGTGCCGGTGCCACTGGTGATGACCCCCCGCAACACGTCGGTCACGTTGTCGGCGACGATCTGGTCGATGACCTGGGTGCCCTTGCGCTTGGTGTTGTCCTCGAGCACCTTGCCCGTCGAGTCGGTCACCCGAAGGACCGGGGTGGCCGGCTGCCGCAGGCCGCGGTTGGCGAACACGCTGTAAGCCGAGGCCATGTCGAGCGGTGAGACGTCGATGACGCCGAGGGCGTAGTTCCCGCTGCAGGTGTGGACCTTGGGGCTCCACCACGCCGAGGTGATGCCCAGCTTCTTGGCCATCTCGGCCGTTTCCTTGCACCCCACGTCGCGCACTATCTGGGCGTAGACGGTGTTGATCGACTCGACCGTCGCGGTCCTGATGGTCGCCGACCCCATGCCGCCGCCCTCGGCGTTGTGGATCTGGCAGTCGGCGGCCGAGTGCACCGGCTTGCAACCGGGGATCACGAAGACGCCTGGTGCTCGGTACACCTTGCTCGGCGAGTAGCCCTTGCTGAAGGCGGTCGCCAGCACGTAGGGCTTGAACGACGAGCCGGGCTGGCGGCCACTGCCGCCGCCATCGGGGCTGACCACCCCGGCATCGAGACAGGAAGGCAGCACCTCGGCCTTGTCGTCCGGCTTCGGGTGCGGACACTGGCCGAGAGCCAGGTTCACCTGGGCGTACTGGCCGTTGTAGAAGTCGCGGCCGCCGACCAGCGCTTTCACGTAGCCCGTCGGAGGTTCGACCGAGGCGAGCGCCATCTCGAGCGGCGGCCTGGTGCCGGCCAGCTGGCGAGACACGGTCTTCTCAGCCAGGTCCTGCAGCGCGGTGTCCATGGTGACGTCGATGTGCAGGCCGCCGCCGAACACGACGTCGTGGCCGTACTGGGCCACCAAGTACTTCTGGACGTAGTCGACGAAGTAGGGGTACTGGGTCTGGGCCTGCACCGGCGAGTACACCTGGGTCGCAGGTCCGCCCGGCGCGCCACGGGCCGCCAGCCAGACGACCTGGCCCTTGGCCTCGTCGTACTGGGGCTGGGTGATGAAGCCCTGCTGCAGCATCTGGGTCAGGACGATCTTGCGCTTGATCTCGGCCCCCGTCGGGTTGCTGCGGGGGGCGAAGTAGCTGGGGGCGGGGATGATGCCGGCGAGGAGCGCCGACTCCGCCACGGTCAGCTGGGTGACCGGCTTGCGGAAGTAAGACTCGGCGGCCGCACCCACTCCGTAGATCCCGTCCCCCAAGTAGATCGACGACAGGTATTTGAAGAGGATCTCGTCCTTGGAGAGCTTGCGGTCGACCTGGCTGGCGAGGATGGCCTCTCGCACCTTGCGCACGATGTTCCGCTTCTTGTCGGTGTACGCGTTCTTCACGTACTGCTGGGTGATGGTCGACCCGCCCTGGACGACGCTCTTGTTGCGCACGTCGGCCCAGAAGGCGCGGGCGCTACCCCTGATGTCGACGCCGCCGTGCTTGTAGAAGTTGCGGTCCTCCGACGAGATGACCGCGTTCTTCAGCACCGCCGGGATGTCACCGGGTGCCACCGGGATGCTCTGCTCGAACTTCCGGAAGATGCCGATCTCGTGCTCGTTGCCGCTGGGGTCGACGGTGTAGAGGTGGCTGATCTGTGAGGCCACTGTGGGCTTCGGCTCGGGGATGGTCGCGGGCAGGGGCACGAACAAGAAGGTGGCCAGAATCGTCACGCTGACGGCCACGGGGACGGCAGCCGAGCAGATGATGAAGAGGGCAAAGGTCCGGAGGAGGGCCCGGATCGTCCGTCGCATCGGCGTCAGTCTGACATGCCCCGATCGTCCCTCGGCCGCGGTGAGACACACGCCCGCACCTAATCTGAACGCCGTGCGGCCCCCTTCCGTCGACGCCCTGGCCCGGTCGATCGAGGGCACCGAGCTGCCCCAACCGCTCCTGGTCGATGCGGCGCGCGAGGCCATTGCTGCCGGCGACCCGACGTCGGCCGCCGAGCGGGCCCACGCCATCGAGCGGGCGTTGCTGCGGCCGGTTATCAACGGGACGGGCGTCCTCCTGCACACCAACCTGGGCCGAGCTCCTCTCGCCGTCCCGGCCTCGCCCGCTCGCTACTCCAACCTCGAGCTCGACCTCGTCACCGGCAAGCGCGGGTCGCGCCACGGTCACGCCGCCTCGCTGCTGGCCCGGGCCGCCGGTGCCGAGGCCGCGCTGGTAGTGAACAACGGGGCCGCCGCAGTGCTCCTCGTGCTCGCCGCCCTCGCCACGGGGCGCGACGTCGCCGTGAGCCGGGGCGAGCTCGTCGAGATCGGCGGCGGGTTCCGGGTTCCGGAGGTGCTGGCCCAGTCCGGCGCTCGACTGGTCGAGGTGGGGACCACCAACCGCACGCGGGCCGCCGACTACGACGACGCCAACCGGACGGGCGCGCTGGCCCTCATCTTGAAGGTGCACCAGTCGAACTACCGGATCGTCGGCTTCACCGAGACGGCCGAGGTGGGCAGCCTGACGGCCATCGGCCCGCCCGTGGTGGTCGACCTGGGGTCGGGCCTCCTCGATGCCGCCACCCCGTGGCTGGCCGGGGGTCCTCCGGATTGGTTGGCGGGTGAGCCCGCGGCCCGTCAGACCCTGGCCGCCGGCGCCGCCATCGTCACGTTCTCGGGCGACAAGCTCCTCGGCGGCCCGCAGGCGGGAGTGATCGCGGGACGGGCCGACCTCGTCGCGGCCTGCGCCCGGCATCCGCTGGCTCGGGCGCTGCGCCCCGGCGCCCTCGTCCTCGACGCCCTCCAGTCGACGGCCCTCGCCTATCTGCGGCGCGACGGCGCAGCCATTCCCTTCTGGCGCATGGCCACCATCCAAACCGATGAGCTGCGGCGCCGGGCCGAGGCCCTGTGGGCCCAGGCCGGGCCCGACGTCGGTGCTCGTGTCGTCGAGTGCGAGTCGGTCCCCGGCGCCGGGTCGACGCCCGGCATGGTCATCCCCTCGGCCGGCATCGCCATCGACGGCGATCACACCCAGGTCCTGCGCGCCTTCGACCCGCCGCTCATCGCCCGGGTGCGCGACGCCTGCACCGTCGTCGACCTCCGGACCGTCGAGTCGGGGGACGACCCGCTCGTGGCCAAGGCCGTCGCCACCCTGACCGCGTCAGCCTGAACCGACCTCGGCCGTGCACGTCGTCGCCACCGCCGGTCATGTCGACCATGGCAAGTCGACCCTCGTCCTCGCCCTGACCGGCACCGACCCCGACCGTTGGGCCGAGGAGAAGGAGCGCGGCCTCACCATCGACCTCGGGTTCGCCTTCACCTCGCTGCCCTCCGGGCGGGAGGCGGCGTTCGTCGACGTCCCCGGCCATGTCCGCTTCCTCAAGAACATGCTGGCCGGCGTCGGGGCGGTCGACGCCTGCCTCTTCGTGGTCGCCGCCACCGAGGGGTGGAAGCCGCAGTCCGAGGAGCACCTGCGCATCCTCGACCTCCTGGGCATCGGCACCGGGATGGTTGCCCTCACCAAGGTGGGCCTGGTGCCACCCGACGAGCGCGAGCTGGCTGTCCTCGATGTCCGGGAGCACCTGGCCGGGACCTTCCTCGCGGACGCCGAGATCGTCGCCGTCGACGCCCCGTCCGGCGAGGGGGTGCCCGAGCTGATCGCCGCCCTCGACCGGCTGCTGGCGATGACACCCGAGGCTCGCGACCTGGGCCGGCCCCGCCTCTGGGTCGATCGGGCGTTCGCGGCCAAGGGATCGGGCACGGTCGTCACCGGCACCCTGGCCGGGGGCACCCTGCGGGTCGACGACGAGGTCGAGATCACGCCGGGGGGCGGGCGGGCCCGGATCCGCGCGTTGCAGTCGCACAACCGGGGCCTCGAGCAAGCGCCGCCCGGTCGTCGCCTGGCGGTGAACCTGGCCGGGATCCACCACGACGACGCGGCGCGCGGCCACGCCGTCGTCCACCGCGGCCAATGGCACCTGACGACCATGGTCGACTGCTCGCTCAAGGTGTTGTCCTCGCTCGACCACGAGCTGTCGCGACGGGGCGCCTTCCAGGCCTACATCGGGTCGGGCGAGCACCCGGTGCGACTCCGCATCCTGGGCCGCGAGGCCATCCACCCGGGGAGCACGGGCTCGGTCCGGCTCCACCTGCCGGTCGCCCTGCCGCTTCTCCCCGGCGATCGGTACGTGCTGCGCGAGAGCGGACGGGGCGAGACGGTCGGTGGCGGCGAGATCCTCGACGTCGAGCCCGTGACCAAGGCCGCCACCGCGGCGCCCGACCGGTCGGTCGAACGGGTCGTCTCCGAGCGCGGTTGGGTCGAGGCCGACCACCTCGAGCGCCTGACGGGCGAGCGTCGCCCGGCGACGGTCGGCGGTCGCTGGGTGGTCTCGGCGCCGGCGCTGGCCTCGGCCACCGAACGGCTCCGGGCGGCCGTCGCGGCCGCCGGGCCCATCGGGCTCGATGTGTCGACCCTCGACGAGCGAGACCGGGCCGTGTTGGTCGCCCTCGATGACCTCGACGTGAGCGGCGGCCGAGCCCGTCCGGCGGGCAGTGACGATCCTCTCGTCGGCCACCCCTTCCTCGACCGCCTCAGGGCCCAACCGTTCTCGCCGCCCAGCCCCGACGGCATCGACCGGGCCGAGCTCCGCTCGTTGGTCACGTCGGGGGCCGTCGTCGAGCGAGACGGCCTCTACTTCGCGGCCTCGGCCGTCGATGAGGCCGCCCATCTCCTCGCCGCCCTCCTGGTCGAGATGCCGGATGGCCTCACCGTGGCCCAGATCCGCGACGCCCTCGGCACATCACGCAAGTACCTGCTGCCCCTGCTGGCCCATCTCGACGCGAACGGCGTCACCCGGCGCCGGGGCGACCTCCGCATCGCCGGACCCCGCCTACCGACCGGCCCCGCTTAGGCGCCCTTCTTGGCCCGTCCCCGGCGGGCGGGCCGATTGCCGGCCGCCGCCCGTTCCTCGGTCTCGCGGGCCAGCTTGGCCACCGCCACCGAGTTGGTCATGACCTCGCCGAAGGCGTCGGGGTCGGCGAGGAGCCACGAGTGGTTGCCGCTGACCACCTCGCCCTCTGAACCGATGGCCGCGCAGAGGGCGTCGAACGAGGCGCGGGGGATGATGTGGTCCTGGTCGCCCCACAGCACGACGACGGGCAGCTTGCGTCGCTTCAGCTCCTCGAGCTCGTCGGTCAGGTCGGCCCGGCGGGCCAGGTTGGCCACCCGCCACATGGCGCGCGGGTTGCGGACCACATTCGAGAGGGCGTCCTCGAGGATCACGGGCAGGACCCTCGTCATCTGGCGGACGGGGAAGATGTCGCGGGGGAAGTGGATCCCCCAGTCCCACAGCGGCCGCTGCGCCATCGAGCGGACGGTGCTGCCCGACGACGACCAGGCCGAGCCCCCGATGGAGTTGATCAGGACCAGATAGCGGACGAGGTCCTCGTGGTCGTGGGCCAGCTGGATGGCCACCGCCCCCCCGAAGGAGTGGCCGACCAGGAAGACGGGCTCGTCGATGTCGACGGCCTCGACGAAGGCCGCCGCCCACTCGGCGTAGGCGTCGAGGGTCACGTCGGGAAGGTCGGGCGAGCCCCCGAAGCCGGGCAGGGCGGGGGCATAGACCTGGCACCCCAGGTGGACGAGGCGCTTCAACGCCGCCTTGTAGGTGTGCTGGCCCAGGCCCCATCCGTGGAGGAAGAGCACGGGCAGCCCGGCGCCGGCCACGCCGTAGTGGGCGGGACGCCCGAGAACCCGGGTGCGGCGCCAGACCAGGTGATCGCCCACGGGGGCCGAACTGCTTGCCATCGCAAGCGTCAGGGTACCCCTAGGCAGCGAAACGCCGGCTCAGCCCGCTCGGCGGGCCACGATCTGCTTGCGCTCGAGCTCGTTGAGGCCGCCCCAGATCCCGTGGGGCTCACGGATGCGGATGGCGAACTCGAGGCAGGGCTGGCGGACGGGGCACGAGGCGCAGATCGACTTGGCCTTGACCTCGCGCTCCTCCTTCTCGTCCTTGCGCTCGAACTGGGCCGGGGGAAAGAAGATGGCGGAGTGAGGGCCGCGACAAGCCGCCTTCTCCTGCCACAGCTCTTCGACCTGCTGCACGCTCACCGCGGACCCCCTTCCGGCTCTGCCTGGCGACCCTACCGCCACGTCGCGTTGCTCGACAAGGGGTGATTTGTCGGAAGGACCCCACTCTGACCTGCGCTTATGTCCGACCGGGGCTGGACCCGGGCTCAGTGGCGGTAGTCCCGCGCCCCTCCGACCTCAGGCTCGACCTCGAGGAGGAGGCCGTCGATCCCCACGACGCGGATGACGGCGCCGGCCAAGATCGGCGTCGAGCGGTTGGTGCGGGCTCGCCACGGCGCGCCCAGAACCTCGACGGTTCCCTCCGGCGCCACGTCACCGGTCGCCACCCCGGTCTCGCCGATCATGGCTTCCCGCCCGATCGTGGGCGTCGAGAAGCGGGTGCGCAGCATCGATGGCATTCCGGCGACCATGAAGAGGGCGGTGCCCGCCACGACCGCGGCGAGGATGAGGGGCGATGCCTGCAGGCCGTGGAAGAGACGGAGGCTGCCGATGACAAAGGCGATCGTGCCCACCACCGTCCAGAACCGCGGGGCGCCGGCCTGCACATCGACGGCGTAGCCGAGCACGCCGAGCACGATCAGCACCAGCGCCCAGGGTCGGATGGGCAGGACGCCGAGCCCATAGGCCGAGAGCACGAGGCAGATGGCGCCCGTCCCCGCGGCCAGCCCGATGCCGGCGCTGTAGAACTCGAAGACGGCGAGGAGCAGGCCCGCGGCCAGCAGGAGGTAGGAGGCGGACGGGCTGGCGACCCCGTGCAGGAGTCGGGCCACCAGGCCGGGCTTGCCGAACACCGGGGTCACGGTCAGCTCTCGGCGCGGCGTCGAGCCCGGCGCGCTGAGGACCCGAGCGGTGTGAAGCGCCTTGCCGGCGACGACCCGTCCGTCGAGGTTGACGATGAACAGGCCGAGGGTCGGCGCTTCGAGGGACTGGCCCGGGCGCAGCGCCGTGGGCGGGACGCGGGCCTTGGGAGCCAGACCGACGACGTCGGCCGTCTCGACGATGAGGGCGGCTTGGCCGGTGGCGCGGGGATGGCCGCTGCCCCCCACCCAGACGGCGACCGGCACCGTGGCGTGGGCCAGGGCGAGGGCGACTCTGTCCATGCGGGCGTCGCTCACCACGCCACCCCGGCTGTCGAGCTGGATGACCAGAGCATCGGCGTGGTCGGCCTCGGCCTTGGCCACCGAGCGGGTGATGAAGTCGGCGTTCACCGGGTCGATGAGGCCACCGACCTGGATGACGTCGACGTGACGGGACGCGGCGGCCGACGCCTTCCCGACGAGCGGGAGGGTGAGGGCCAGCCCGAGGGCCAGGAGTGCGGTGGCTAGTCTGCGCGTCGACATGGATCCTGCCGGGTTCTGCTCCCAGACCCGAGTCCTCATCGTCGCCGGGAAGGGCGGGGTGGGCAAAACCACCGTGACCGCCGCCTTGGCCCGCATGGCCGCGCTGGCGGGCATGACCACCCTGATCGTCGAGCTCGAGGGCAAAAGCGGCCTGGCGACCATGTTCGGCCACGACGCGGCCCTGACCTACGAGGAGGTCGTCCTCTCGAAGGGCGGCGGACGGCGCGCCGCGGCCGACATCCGGGCCCGCACCCTGACGCCCGACGACGCCCTGGTCGAGTACCTCGAGGACCACGGCATGCGCCGGCTGTCGAAGCGGCTGATGTCGTCGGGGGCCATCGACGTGGTGGCCACCGCCGCGCCCGGGATCAAGGACATCCTCGTCCTCGGCAAGGTCAAGGCCCTCGAGCGGTCGGGCCACGCCGATCTGATCTTGGTCGACGCCCCGGCCGCGGGCCACGCCGTGACCTTCCTCACCAGCGCCCGCGGCCTGCTCGACGCCGTCACCGTCGGGCCCATCCGGACCCAGGCCCAGGAGGTCATGGAGCTGCTCACCGACGCCGACCGCAGCCAGGTCCTGCTCGTGACCTTGCCCGAGGAGACACCCGTCAACGAGGTGGTCGAGACGGCGTTCAAGCTCGAGGACCGGGTCGGCGTCTCGCTCGCCCCGCTGGTCGTCAACGGCGTCTACCCCAAGCTCGAGGGCCTCGACGGGGTTCCCCCCAACCTCGACGCCGCCGCCGCTGCCGCCCTTCGGGACGCGGCGGCGTTCCGCACCGAGCGCCAGGCCCTGCAGGCCGAGCAGGTGTCGCGGCTGGCCGAGGCCCTGCCCCTCCCCCAGCTCGAGCTGCCCTTCCTCTTCACGACCGACATCGGGCCGGCCGAGATCGACGTCCTGGCCGACGCGCTGGCCGACGCCGTGGCCAAGCTGCCGTGAGCGATCCCGCCATCGACGGCCTCGCCAACGAGCGCTCGATCGTCGTGTGCTGCGGGTCGGGCGGCGTGGGCAAGACCACGACGGCGGCGGCCATCGCCCTCGAAGGAGCCAAGCGCGGGCGGCGGGCCTGCGTCGTCACCATCGACCCGGCCAAGCGGCTGGCCGATGCCCTGGGCCTGGCCGAGCTCACCAACAAGCCCGGCAAGATCGACGGCCCCTGGCCGGGCGAGCTGTGGGCCCTGATGCTCGACACCAAGACCACCTTCGACGAGCTCGTCACCCGCTACTCGGCGTCACCCGAGCAGGCCCGCGGCATCCTCGACAACCGCCTGTACCGCAACATCGCCGGCGCTCTCTCCGGGACCCAGGAGTACATGGCGATGGAGAAGCTCTACGAGCTCCACGACAGCGGCGACTTCGATCTCATCGTCATCGACACACCGCCCACGAGGAACGCCCTCGATTTCCTCGATGCACCCCGTCGCCTGACCCGGTTCCTCGACAACCGCATCTTCCGGTTGCTGGTGATGCCGACGCGGGCCTACCTGAAGGCGGTCTCGTTCGCGACCCAGACCTTTCTCAAAACGGTGTCGAGGGTGGTGGGGTCAGAGGTGGTGACCGACGCCATGAACTTCTTCCAGGCTTTCGAGGGGATGGAGGAGGGGTTCCGTCTGCGAGCGCAAGCCGTGCTCGACCTGCTCTCGGAGCCGTCGACCGCATTCGTCCTCGTCGCCGCGCCGCGGCGCGATGCCGTCGAGGAGGCCCTCTACTTCGCCGGTCGCCTCGACGAGTCCGGCATCGCAGTGCAGTCGCTCGTGGTCAACCGGCTGCACCCGCGGTTCGGGGCGGGGGCGAGCGACGAGGTGATCCTGTCGCTCGAGGGGACGGAGTTCGCCCCGCTCGGGCGGAACCTGGCCGACTTCCGCCACATCGCCGAGCGCGAAGAGTCCTA
>JAUTXA010000297.1 GCA_030838265.1 Actinomycetota bacterium
TCCAGGTTCATGCGTCGGGATTCGTCCCGACTGAGATGGAGTGGCCCTCAACCTGGACCGATCGCCTCAACCGTGACCGGACGCCGTCGATCCCCGGCCACGACCTGGCCGGAGTGGTCACCGCCCTCGGGTACGGCACGACGGGGGTGTCGGTGGGACAGCGGGTGCTGGGCCTCGCGGACTGGCACCGCGACGGCACCCTGGCGGAGTACGTGGCCGTCGAGGCACGCAACCTCGCGCCGCTGTCGGGCGACGTCGACTTCACCGTGGGCGCGAGCCTGCCGATCTCGGGGCTGACGGCGTGGCAGGGGCTGTTCGTACACGGCCGCGTCCAGGCGGGGCAGAGCGTGCTCGCGCACGGTGCGGCCGGCGCAGTCGGGTCGATGGTGACGCAACTCGCCCGTGAGGCCGGCGCCTACGTCATCGGCACCGGGCGCGCCGCCGACCGGCAGACCGCACTCGACTTCGGCGCGCAGGAGTTCATCGACCTCGACAACGACGCCCTGGAAGACGTCGGCGCAGTTGACCTGGTGTTCGACGTCATCGGCAGCGACATCCAGAGGCGGTCCGCAAGCCTGATCCGAACCGGAGGAACGCTGGTGACCGTCGTAGGGCCGCCCGAGGCGCGGCCACCCGAGGGCCTCGCGGTCGACTTCGTCGTCGAGGCCGATCGCGCCCAACTGAGCGAGATCGTCGAGCGGGTGCGCGACGGACGACTGCGGACAAACATCGGCAACGTCGCGACCCTCGAGGACGCCGTCGCCGCCTTCAACCCCACCGAGCGGATCAAGGGCAAAACGATCATCAGCGTTCGTCCGTGAGGCACTGAGACAGCGCCTAGTTCTTCCTCCTCGTGGATCAGCGACACTCAAATTGGGAAGATGACGGATCCGTTCCAGACGGCGAACCCCGACGCACTCCGAGGGTTCACGTGCGGACACTCAGGGTCACCCAAGCGACTATCAGCCCCAGTGGCCCGCTGATGGCCCGCACCGCCTGACGCGACGCAACGGATTCGGCGATCTGCACGCTCGCCCGCGGCACAGATCGACACCCGAGATGCGCCGTTCTCTTGTGCTCTGCCGCTCCACCGGCGGTGGGTTATCGGGCGCGCGTTCTGTGCGGCCGCGGACGACACGAACCGTCGATCCGTCGCGCTCGCGGGAGGTAGCGCTCGGCAGTCCGGCGACATTCGATCGTGTCGCCGAGCCGGCGATCTGGGACAGTGGCGCTCGTCGGCAATTCAGCCCTGTATTGATCTTGGTGCTGTGGTTAAGTTCCGAGTGGTGGGCGCCATCGACGAACCCGGCGAGATGGCCCTCCTGCGCCGGCTCGCAGACCTCGCCGACGCAATCTCCGCGGACGCGTTCACCCGCGGCGACCATGCGGTTGCGACGAAAGTGGACGGTTCGCCGGTCACGGACGTCGACCTGGCGATCGAGCAACGGCTGCAAGAGGAGCTGCGCCACACGTGTCCCGCCGATGGCTTCGAAGGCGAAGAAGTCGGGTTCGTCGACGGTACTTCGGGACTCACGTGGACCGTCGACGGCATCGACGGCACGATTGCATTCGTGCGTGGGCGTCCCGAGTGGTCGACGATGATCGCCCTCGCCGAGAACGAGATCGGCATTGGGGGCGTCATCACCTCTCCCGCGCTCGGCCGCCGCTGGTGGGCTCGGATCGACGGTGGGGCTGTGATGACGCTCAAGGGCGGGGATGAACAGCGTCTGCATGTGAGCGACGGAGAAGACGTGGACGTCGAGCGCGTTGCATCGTGGCCTCCAGCGCTGACCCTCGCGGGGTCAATGCAGGAGCGCGCTAAGCGACTGTCAAGCGTCGCTGGCGAGACCGTCGTCCGTCCTTCGTGGGGCCGGCAAGTACCCCACGGCGCCGTACTCGTGGCGTCGGGCTTGCTCGATGCGTTTGCCCTATTTGGCGGCGGACCCTGGGACCACGCGCCAGCTCAGGCGCTCGTGGAAGCCGCGGGCGGCGCATACACCGACCTCACCGGAGCACGAACGCTCCACGGGTCCGGAGGCTTGTACACCAACGGTCGGATACACGACCACCTCGTTGACATCCTGAACACCCACGGTTGAGCGGCGAAGGCGCCCCGAAGTGCCGTAGGGGCGCAGCAACCCCCGCGAGCGCGGTGGCCTTGCGCGGCTCCCTGGTACGCGACGAAATCGGCGATCTGCTCGGCGAGTAGCCCGCACATAACGACAGGCTTCCGAGCGAGATCTGCCAGTACCGAACCGGCGATAGTCGCGCCCGCGGTGTGTCTTATGCAGCGCGTCGTTCCAACATGGCTCAGGCCCCGCCGTCGTCTAGACGACACAACGAGTCAGGTGACGAAGCGCTACTTCCCTTCCGACGGCTCCCACAGCTCGAACCGGTTGCCCTCGGGGTCGACGCCCCAGCCGAAGCGGCCGATGCCTTCCATCTCCTGGACATCGCCGACCTCGACGCCACCTGAGCGCAGCTGCTCGAGCATGGCGTCAAGATTGGCGACGCGGTAGTTCACCATGCAGCCCTGCCCCGACGGCCCGAAGTAGTCGGTATCGGCGGGGAACGGCGACCAGATCGTGCTGCCGCTGCCGTGGGCGCCGCCCCACTCGATCACCGCACCGAAGTCGCCCTCTGGGAGCCCGAGGTGTTCGACGTACCAGCGATGGAGCGCCGACGGGTCAGCCGACCGAAAGAAGATGCCCCCGATGCCCGTGATCCGTTCCACGCACGCACTCTACGACCCGTAGCCTGCTCGCCCATGTGGGAAGCGGAGACCGACGAGCTGTGCCGACGCAGCCCGCGCTTTGCCGCCCTCGTCGGCGCCGTCGGTCCCTGCACGCTGAAGCCGAGGCGGATGGCCGGCGGCTTCTTCGGCGCCCTCGCTCGGTCGATCCTCTATCAGCAGCTGGCGGGACGGGCCGCCGAGACGATCCACGGGCGGTTCCTCGCCCTGTGTGACGGCCGCCCCACACCTGAAAATGTTCTGGCCCTCCCCGTCGAGGATCTGCGCGGTGCGGGCCTGAGCGGGGCCAAGGCGGCGTCGATCCGCGACCTGGCCGAGCGCTGCATGAGCGGCGACATCCGCCTGCCGGGAATCGGCCGCCTCTCCGACGGCGAGATCGTGGCCGAGCTCAGCCGGGTGCGGGGGATCGGACGCTGGACGGCCGAGATGTTCCTCATGTTCCAGCTGGCCCGTCCCGACGTCTGGCCGACCGGCGATCTCGGCGTGCGCAAGGGGTTCGCCCTCATTCACGACCTGCCGTCGATGCCCGAGCCCAAGGACCTCGAATTGCTCGGTGATCCCTACCGCCCGTACCGCACGGTGATGGCTTGGTACTGCTGGCGAGCGGTCGAGGGGGTTTCGCCACCACCCCAAGGGTGGTAGTCCGGTAGGGATGACCGGAAAGATCGTGATCGATGCCGTCCGGCCCCGCACGCCCACGGGCGCCTATCCGGCCAAGGCCGTCGTGGGTGAGTCGGTGCGGGTCTCGGCCGACATCTTCAAAGACGGCCACGACCTTCTGGCCGGCCGCGTTCGGTGGCGGCCCTGCGACAAGAAGCAGTGGGCCGAGGCCGATCTGCACCCCCTCGAGGACGATCGCTGGGAGGCCGTCATCGAGCCGACCACCCTCGGACGCCACGAGTTCGTCATCGAGGCGTGGACGGACGAGTACCGCACCTGGCGCCACAAGGTCACGGCCAAGCACGAGGCGGGTCAAGAGATCGACCTCGAGCTCGAGGAAGGCGCGCTCCTCGTCGAGGCCTTCGCCAAGAAGTCAGAAGGCGACGACCGGAAGTGGCTGGAAGCGGCGGCGGGCGCATTGCGCAACGGCCACCTGACGGCCGCCCTCGCGCCGGAGGTGGCCGAGCACCTGCGCGGCCCGCTCAACAAGAAGGACGTCACCACGAGTGCCGTCGTCCCGCTCTGGGTCGACCGAGAGCGGGCCCTAGTAGGCGCGTGGTACGAGATCTTCCCCCGCAGCGAGGGCGGCTTCCGGGGCGCGGCCAAGCGGCTGCCGGCCATCGCCGCGATGGGCTTCGACGTCGTGTACCTGCCGCCCGTCCACCCCATCGGCGTCAGCTTTCGCAAGGGCCGCAACAACACGCTCACTCCGGCGGCCAACGACCCGGGCAGCCCGTGGGCCATCGGCTCCGCCGAGGGCGGTCACACCGCCATCCACCCCGACCTAGGGACGTTCGACGACTTCGCCGCTTTCGTGCACGACGCCGACGCCAACGGGATGGAGGTGGCGCTCGACTACGCCCTGCAGTGCTCGCCCGACCACCCGTGGGTGACCGAGCATCCTGAGTGGTTCCACCATCGGCCCGACGGATCCATCGCCTACGCCGAGAACCC
>JAUTXA010000299.1 GCA_030838265.1 Actinomycetota bacterium
GGCGACGGCGAGGGCGCCGATGCCGCAGCTGTCGTCCCGGGGGTGGCCAGCCGGGCGGCCCGTCGGGGAGTCGACGCCGACTTGAACGAGAGCAAGGCGGCCAGGGCTGCCGTTGTGCCGGTGATGGCGGTGAGGGCTCGTCTCATCGGCTCAGATCTCGAATCGCTCGGCGAAGATGCGCCGCTTGGGGATGCCGACGGTCACCAGCGCCGATTCGGCGTGGTCGACGAAGCCGGCCGAGCCGAAGACAAAGGCGTCGTGCTCGGCCACGTCGGGCACTGCGGCGCGAATCCGAGCGGGCTCCAACGGCTCGGCGTCACGAGACCCGAGGACGTAGGCCAACCGGGCCGACCGGCGGCGAGCCAGATCCTCGAGCTCGCCCTTGAGGACCAGATCGGCGGCCTGGTTGGCCCGGTAGAGGACGGTGATGTCGCCGCCGTCGCCGGGCATCGACTCGAACAGGGCCCGCACGGGGGCCACGCCGATGCCGCCGGCCACGAGCAGGACCTTGCGCCGGGTGCGACGCCGGCTCGTGATCGACCCGTAGGGCCCTTCGGCCAGCACCCGGGTGCCGGGCCGCACCGACGCCATCGTCTCGGTGTGGTCGCCCAACGCTTTCACGGTGAAGCGCAAACGGCGGCCATCGGGAGCGGCCGAGAGCGAGAACGGGTGGGCCTGCCACCACCCGTGACGAGTGAGGAAGCGCCAGAGGAAGAACTGGCCGGCCTCGGCGTGCAGCTCACCGAGCCGCTCGCCGACGACCGACACCGAGAACACTCCTGGGCCCTCGGCGACGACGGCCTCGACGCGCAGTCGATGGCGCAGGTTGAACGCCGCCGGGGCGATGACGCGGTAGCCGAGCAGCAGGGCCGCGGTCACCAGATGCAACAAGACCCAGAAGTAGCGATGGAGGGGGTGGATCGCGAACTCGTCGCCCGTCGCCAGCTGATGGGCGAAGGCCAGCACGACAGCCAGGTAGGCGTAGAGGTGGATGAAGTACCAGGCGTGGTAAGAGATGCGGCGGCGAGCCTCTCGGGCCGAGGTGACGCCGATGGCGATGAGGAGGCCGAGGGCCACGAAGGCGGCCAGCATGTCGGGGTAGTCGAGGATCAGCCGGCCCGTCTCGCTGAACACCGAGACCCGGTCGGCCAGGGCATACCCACCGATGAGGGCGGCGGCGTGGACGGTGAGGAGCCCCACCACGTACTGGCCCGTCCACCGGTGCCACACCGCGAGGCGGTCCATGCCGATGATGCGGTCGAGCCACGGGATGCGTCCCAGAAGCAGCACCAGCACGAGGAGCAGGTACGTGCCGGCCAGCCCCGTCACACGGCCCACCGCCGTCAGCTCGTCTCCCAGCGTGTGGAAAGGACGCCCGGCCGAGTCCTGCCACCACATGGCCAGGACGAGGACCATCCCGAGACCGACGGCGGCGGCCACCACCGCCTCCCGAGTGCGTTGCGAGTACCTGGCCAAGGGGTCGACCCCGACCGTGGCGGCGGACATGACCGGGATCCTTTCCTGCTCGCCTGGGTGCGGGCTGAGAACCAACTGGTTCGGGGCGCAGTTTCTGTGCTCAGTCGGGACTGGGCCGATTCACAGCACGCTTTCAGGTTGGCGGGGAAGGATGCAGCCCATGACCGAGAAGCACGCCCCTTCTGACCTCGAGTCGATCGATCCCGGCGACCCCGCCGACCCGGCCCAGGCCTTCCGAGGTGAGCCGGTGTGGAGCGACACCGACGCCACCCAGCCCCAGCCCGCCACATGGGTGATCCCCGACGCGGCGGGCGGACCCGACACGACGACCTACCAGGGGGCGCCGCCTTACCAGGGGCCGCCCAGCTTCGAGCCCCCGCCCCCGCCGCCCGGGCTCCCGTACGCGCCGTCGGATCCCGGATCCGGCGCCGCCGGGCCCGCCGCCCCCAGTCGCAGCGGCCGCCCCGGGCCATGGATGGCGTTGATCGTCGTCGCCGCCCTCCTCGCCGGTGCCGTGGGCGGAGCCATCGCCGGCCGCATGAGCGGTCGCCACGCGGCGGTGACCAGGACGGTCGTCTCGGGGACGTCACTCGGCGGCAAGGGCACGGGCACCATCGCCAAGGCCGGCGACATCCAAGCCATTCTCGCCAACATCCAGCCCGCCGTCGTCACCATCCGCACCCAGGCCTACCAGCGGGGCGACTTCTTCCCCAGCCAAGGCGCAGGGAGCGGGACCCTCATCAGCGCTGACGGCGAGGTCATGACCAACGCCCACGTCGTCGACGGAGCCACCTCGATCAACGTCTACCTCACCGGTGACACCAAGCCCCACCCCGCCGACCTCGTCGGCACCGACACCACCAACGATGTCGCCCTCGTGAAGATCCGCAACGCCTCCGGCCTGCCCACCGCGACCCTCGGCAAGTCGGCCGACCTCCGCGTCGGGGACGGCGTGGTGGCCATCGGCGACGCCCTCGACCTCGGCGCCACCCCCACCGTCACCTCTGGCATCGTCTCGGCCCTGGGTCGGGCCATCCAGTCGCAATCGGAGTCGCTGTCGGGCCTCATCCAGACCGACGCCGCCATCAACCCCGGCAACTCGGGCGGGCCTCTCGTCGATGCCCAAGGCCGCGTGGTCGGCATGAACACGGCGGTGGCCGGCAACGCCCAGAACATCGGCTTCGCCATCCCCATCGACAAGGCCAAGCCCATCGTCGACAACCTCCGGGATCACCCGGGCACAACGGCGCAGACCTCGGCCGCCAGCCGGCCCTTGCTCGGTGTGAGTGTCACCGATGACCAGAGCGGTGCGGGCGCCCTCGTGGCCAACGTGGTCAGCGGCTCGCCCGCCGACAAGGCCGGCCTCCAGGTGGGAGATCTCGTGACCAAGATCGACGACCAGGCCATCAACTCGGCCGGCGACCTGATCTCGGTCACCCAGTCGCACAAGCCGGGCGACAAGCTGTCGATCACCTACACCCGGAGCGGGTCGAGCCACACGGTCAAGGTGACGTTGGCTCAGCGCTCGGCCTGATCGACCTGATCGGCCTCGGCCTGATCGGCCTGAGCCTGATCGTCACCGGGCTCCTGGTAGAGCGGGAGCTCGACGATGAAGACAGTGCCGCCACCCTGGCGAGGGGCGGCGCCGACGCGGCCACCGTGAGACGCCACGATGGCCGACACGATCGACAAACCGAGGCCGGTCCCGCCGTCGTCGCGTGAGCGGCCCTCGTCGGCCCGGTAGAAGCGCTCGAAGACGCGACCGAGCTCGTCGGGTGGGAGGCCGGGGCCGCGGTCGGCCACCTCGACCTGGGCCCGTCCCTCGTTGACGCGCACCGAGATGTCAGCGGGAGAGCCGGCGGGGGTGTGCGAGCGCACATTGCCGAGGAGGTTGTCGACGACCTGGCGCAGCCGGTCACGATCACCGAGCACCTCGATGAGCCCGTCGCCGTGAAGGGTGAGGACCCGATCGGGCTCGACCACCTGGGCCGCGGCCACCGCCTCGGAAACGACGGCGCCGAGGTCGACGGGCTCGCGGCCGAGGGGACGGCCCTCGTCGAGTCGAGTGAGCAGGAGCAGGTCGTCGACCAGCACCCCCATCCGGGCCGCCTCGAGCTCGATGCGCGACAGCAGGCGGGCCAGGTCCTCGGGACGGGTGTCGGCGCCGCGGCGGTAGAGCTCGGCGTAGGCCCGCACCGCCGCCACCGGCGTCCGCAGCTCGTGGGACGCGTCGGCCACGAACCGCCGCAGGCGCTGCTCCGATCGACGAGCCGCCTCTTCCGACGCCTGCTGCTTCGAGAAGGCGGTGGCGATGGTGGCGAGCATGGCGTTCAGGGCCTTGCCCAGCCGGCCCACCTCGGTCGAGTCGTCGACGCGCGCCACCCGGTGGTCGAAGTCGCCGGCAGTGATGGTGGCCGCGCTGGCCTCGATGTCGGCCAAGGGCCTCAGGCCGATCCGCACCAGCCAGAAGCCGAGGGCAGCAGCGGCCCCGAGCACGGCCAGCGACACCAGCAGCTCGACGAAGACCAGTCGGTGCAGGGTGTCGAAGGTGTCGCTGAGCGGAAGGGCGACGACGAGCAACGAGCTGCCCGACAGCGTGGTCAGGCTGACGCGGTACTGGGGTCCGCCCTTCTCGGCCGCGGGCACTGTCAGCAACCGGGTGGGGACGGCCGGTCGTTCGTGGTGGCCGGGCCCGGGCGAGCCGCCGCCCGACCCTGAGGTCGGGGCCGCCGGTGCCAGCTTGGCCACGTTGGCCGGGAGCTTCGGAGACGACGACGGCTCGTCGGGGCGCCGTCCCTCGAAGGTGGCGTTCGGCAAGGGAGCGCCGTCCTGGGCCAAGACCTGCACGAAGACCCCCGGTGCGACGGACCCGAGGGAGCGCAGGGTGTTGTCGGTGAACTCGCCGCTGGGCGCGGACAGGGCGAAGGCGACGCTGCGCTGGGCTCCCAGCAACTGGTTGTCGACCCGACCCAGCAGGAAGGACCGCAGCGCCGTGTAGGTGGCCAGGTCGGCGGCCAACAGGCCGAAGACGAGGAGGGCGAGCGAGGCAGCCAGCAGGCGGACCCGCAACGACACCGGCGAGCTACTCCGTCGGCTGGCGGAGGCTGTAGCCCACCAACCGGATGGTCTGGATCAGCGGTGGACCCAGACGGTCGAGCTTCTTGCGCAGGTAGCTCACGAACGTCTCGACCACGTTGTCGTCACCGTCGAAGTCGATGTCCCACACGTGGTCGATGATCTGGGCCTTCGACAGGACCCGGCGCGGGTTCTGCATGAAGTAGCGCAGCAGGTTGAACTCGGTGGCGGTGAGGTGCACGGCAGTCCCGTCGCGCCACACCTCGTGGGTCTCCTCGTCGAGGACGATGTCGGCGAAGCGCAGCACCGATGGCTCCGAGCCCCCGATGCCGGCCCGGCGCAGGATGGCGTGGACGCGGGCGATCACCTCGGCCAACGAGAAGGGCTTGGTCACGTAGTCGTCGCCCCCCATCGACAAGCCCGCCACCTTGTCCTCGGTCGCGTCGCGTGCGGTGACGAAGAGGATGGGAGCCTTGATCCCATCCTGGCGAAGGCGGCGGGTGACCTCGAGACCGTCGAGGTCGGGCAGCATCACGTCGAGGACGATGAGATCGGGACGGAAGGCCTCGACGGCCTGGATCGCCCCTCGCCCGGTGAGGCTCTCGAGCACGTCGAAGCCCTCGTAGCGAAGGGCAGTGGCCAAGGCGTCGACGATCGAGGGCTCGTCGTCGACGACCAGGATCCTGCTCCGGTCACCGGGCACGCTCACCCCCGCAGTATCTCCCGTCCACCTGTGCCTCCCCTGTGCGGCCGGCCGGGCGGGCGCCCTAACCCTTCTCGGCCACGACCTTGATGCGCTCAAGCGTGGCTTGCATGCCCTCGCGGTTGTGGCCGCCGCGATCCCTGACGCCGGTTGCGAGCAACCCGAGGACGTGCATGATCGCTCCCCGCTGGTCCTCGGTGTACTCGGTGACCTTCGACGACGACGACGACGACCCATCGCCCGCGGGCTCGATGACGTAGCCCCACTTGGCCACCTTGAGCCCGCCGACGCTCGTCACCTCGAAGGCCAGCTCATGGCCCGCGTCGGCCGTCACGATATGGCCGGTCGTCGACCAGCGCCGGGCCCCGATGCGGTTGTGGCCCTTGAACTTGGCTCCCGGCGCGGCGGTGGTGGCGCCGCCCTGCCACTCGCACTTCACGCACTCCGGGCTCCACTCGCCCATGCGGGGCAGATCGCTGACCAACCCGTAGACGGTGGCCGGCGAGGCGGCGATGTCGATGCTGACTTCTTCCCGAGCTCCCATGGGCCGCGAGCCTCGCACGTCCCCATTCGGGCCGTCACACCACGGGCCTACGCTCGATCGTCATGAGCATCGACAAGGTCGAACGGCTGGCCAACCTGGTGGCCGCCCTGCTCCACAGCGCCCGGCCCATGGCCCTGCGGGAGATCGTGGCCGAGGTCGAGGGCTACCCGAAGGACCGGGCTTCAGCCGAGACGGCCCGCGTCGCCTTCGAGCGCGACAAGCGTGAGCTGCGCGACGAGGGCGTCGACATCGAGATCGTCGATCCGCCCCCTGGGTCCGACAGCGACGAGCCCCGCTACCGCATCGACCCGGCCACCTACTACCTGCCCGACCTCGGCCTGACGGCGCAGGAGACGGTCGCCCTCAACATCGCCCTCTCGGCCGTGCAGGTCGAGGGCATCGACCCCGAGTCGGCGCGCTGGAAGCTCGGCCCCGGCCCCGTCGCCGAGGTGGTGGCCGGCTCGCGAGGTCTGGTGCGGCTCACGGCCCCGCCGATGCTGCCCCGGCTCCACGACGCCATCGTTCGCCGTTGCCCCGTGTCGTTCACCTATGGCGGCGTGGCCCGCTCCGTCGAGCCGTGGGGGCTGTTGAGCAGGGACGGCTTCTGGTACCTGATCGGCCACGACCGCCTTCGGGGGGCCGAGCGCAACTTCCGCGTGGACCGCATCGGCGACGAGCTCGTCGTCGACTCCGCTGGCGCGGGCGCCTTCGATCCACCCGCCGGCTTCCGGCCCGACGCCGCCGTCCCCGACGAGCCGTGGCAGCTCGGCCCCGGTGAGGCGGTCACCGCCACGGTCGTCATCGACGCCGCCATGGCTGATCGGGTCGAGGCCGAGGTCGAGCCGGCCGCCGTGCGCGAGCGACGGGCCGACGGTTCGATCGCGATCAGCCTCGAGGTGACCAACCCCGACGGCCTGCAGTCGTGGCTGTTCGGGTTGCTCGACCACGCCGTGGTGCTCGAGCCGGCCTCCCTTCGGGAGGCCATTGTGGCCCGCCTCACCACCATGGCGGGCCGCTGATGCCCCGGCTTCCGGCCGCCGAGCGGCTCCGGCGACTGCTGGCCATGATCCCGTGGGTGCTGGCGCGGGGCGAGGTCTCGATCGTCGAGATCGCCGAGCGCTTCGCCATCTCGACCGAGCAGGTCATCGCCGACGTGAACCTGGCTTCGATGATCGGCATCCCGCCCTACTCGGGCGACTGCCAGGTCGACATGTTCGTCGACGGCGACACCGTCCAGGCCTTCCCCGGCGCCCTGTTCACCCGTCCGCCGAGGCTGTCGGTGGCCGAGGGCTTCACCGTGCTGGCCGCCGGGAGGGCCCTGCTGGCGGTGCCCGGGGCCGGGGGGGCGGGGTCGGCGCTGGCCTCGGCCATGGCCAAGCTCGAGGACGTCCTCAGCCAAGCGGGCGGGCTGGCCGTCGACGTGCACGTGCCGCCGAAGCTGGTGGCCGTCAGCCAGGCGCTCGACGAGGGCCGTCGGATCGAGGTCGACTACTGGTCGGCCTGGCGCGACGAGCTCACCACGCGGACCCTCGAGCCTCGCGTCGTGTTCGAGCGCAAGGGTCGCTGGTACGTCGCCGCGTTCAGCCCCGACACGGGCGATGTCCGCCACTACCGCGTCGACCGCATCCGCCGCCTCACCGACACCGGCACCCGCTACGAACCCGTCCCCACGCCCGCGCCGGCCGAGGCCTACGACCCGACCGACGACGCCGTCGCCGTCACCATCGAGGCGCCGAGCGCGGTGGCCCGTTGGGTGGCCGAGTCCTACCCGTGCCAGGTCGACGAGGTGGGCGACCACCTCCGCATCACCCTCCGGGTGGCGGGGCGGACGTGGCTCGACCGGCTGCTGCTCCGGCTCGGCCCCGGGGCCAGAGTCGTCGAGCCCACCTCGCTGGCGGGGGCAGCGGCCGAGGCGGCGGAGCGCGTCTTGGCCGCCTACGCCGCGGTCAGCTGACGAGGTCGACGAGATCGACGGGGTCGAGCACGCGGCCGGCCGACAGCCACGCCATCTCGGCCAGCAGCCGGGCCAAGCGGGCGTCGGACGCCACGTAGTCGACCAGGCTGCCTCGCCTCGCCATGTGGATCGAGGAGGCGTCGAGCTCGACGGGCTCGAGGCCATGGGATCGGGCCACGGCCTTGAGCCCGCAGGCCTGGCCCGGGGCCAGCAGGCCGCGGTAGAGGGTGCAGGCGTCGAGGTGCAGGTGGCGGTGCCAGCGGGCCCGGTAGGGGGCGCCGTGGCCGCGGAGCGGGGGATGGGGCTGGCCGATCCCTTGATCGGCGTGCAGCCGCAGGCCCAGCCTCAGGCGGTGGCGGGCCGCCCGATCGGCGAGGAAGGGGAGGTCGAAGCCCGAGCCGTTCCACGTCACGATCACGCCCGGGGGCGCTTTGCGCAGCTCGTGGTCGAGGCGCCGGAGGATGGATCGCTCCGGGCCGCCGATGACCTCGTCGCCGTCGGGGGTCGAGAGGGCCACGGCCACGATGCGGGCCACCGACGGGTCGAGGCCGTCGACGGCGGTGTCGGTCTCGATGTCGAGGCCATACAAGAGGGGCAGGAGCGACAGCTGACGGAGGTTGCGGCAACGAGCCATAGGTCGAACTCTGACCGAGACGTGTGACAGCTACGTCAACCGGTGCTCACCCACGCCTGCGCCCCATACTGAGCCCGATGGAGGAGCGCCGGGCGCGGCTGGTGGGGATGGCGGGCGTGGGGGCCGTGGTCGTGGCCAGCGTCGTCCAGCTGCTGCGGGCCACCCGCTACGGGATCGACGTCAGCAACGACTCCATGTACTACCTGGGCGGCACCCAGAGCCTGCGGCTGGGCCACGGGTTCCTCATGCGGCCCGGTGCGGTCATCGTGTGGCACGCACCGGGCTACGCCTTCGCCCTGCTCCCCCTCGCCTTCATCCACCACAACCTGCTCGACGATGCCCGGTGGCTCAACACCGGTCTGCTCCTGGCGACGGTCGCCCTGGTGGCGGTGCTCGTGCGGCGGGCCGGCGCCGGGTGGGCGGCCACGGTCGTCGCCACCGCCGCGATCGGGTTGTCGCAGCCCTTCCTGCGGGCCTACTCCTTCGCCTGGTCCGAGACCCTCTTCCTCCCCTTCGTGCTGGCGGGCATCATCGCCTTGGCTCTCTACCTGGCCGGCGGCGACCGCCGCGTCCTGCTCGCCGCCGGGCTGGCCTTCGCCGCGGCCTGCTTGGCCCGCTACACCGGCTTTCCCCTCGTGGCCGCCGGCGTGGTGCTCGTCGTGGGGCGGCGATCATCCTGGCGGTCGCGGGTCATCGACGGATCCCTGTTCGCGGTCTCGGCCCTGGCCCTGCCCGCGGCGTGGCTGGTCCGCAACCGCATCCGCACCGGGACGTTCACGGGACGGCACGTCAGCAACCGGCTCCCCCCTGCGTCGGTGCTGGTCCGCGGGGCGCGCACCGGCGCGGCGTGGGTCCTCCCTTCCGCCGGGCGGGGGCCGGCGATCGTCGTGGCCGTGGCCCTGATGGCGATGGTCGCTCTGGCCGTTGGGGCTGTCGTCCGGCGCCGGGCCAACCCCGAGTCCGTCGTCACCGCGGCCATGCTGGCGGCCTACCTCGTCGGCCTGGGGCTCTCGCGTGTCTTCGTCGACCACCGCATCCCCCTCGATGGCCGCATCCTTCTGCCCGCCCAGGTCCTCGTCATCGTGCTGGTCGGGCTGGCCCTGCCTGACGTCGCCCTCGACGCCCGGGCCCTGGCCTGGGGAGTCGCCTCGGTCTGCGTGGTCGCCATCGCCCTCGACAGCCAGCTGTGGATCGCGGCCCATCATCGACACGTCCGCTACGTCCAGCGCCGGGACGCCCCGCTCGTGCTCGACGGTCCTCCGCGCCGTCTGCCCGTTCCGATCAGCCCCCGGGACTAGTCCCGCGGGTCATGACAGTTGCCATCTTCCCGCCGCCACGCCGCGGTCGTACCGTTCCCGCAGGGGCGACCCTCGCTCTCGGAACCGGGGTAAGTGGATGAGCGACAGGACCGATTGGGCTGACCAGCAGGGCGCCATCATCGTCTCGTGGGCCGGTGTCACCCGAGGGCGCGAGGGCAAGGCGTTCGAAGTCTTCGGCAAGGCGGTGCAGTACTACGGCGAGCTCGAGAAGGAAGGGGTGCTCACCGGCACCCACGTGTACTTCAACAGCACCGGCGGCAACCGGGGCCAGATCATCCTCAACGGCAGCATGGGCACGCTCCACAACCTGTTGCTGGACGCCAAGTTCAGTCGGCTGCAGCAGGAGGCGTCGCTCATTGCCGACGACCTCCAGGTCAACTCGGCCATCGGTGGCAGCTTCGACAGCATCTCCGAAGGCATGGCCGCCAACCTCTCCGTCCTCCAAGAGCACGGCCTGATCTAGACCCATTGGCCGGGTGGGTGGGGGCCCGCCCCGGCTGGTCGGGATTGCGGTAGGCAGTCGTCATGCCCCGAGGTCCCGGCGCCCACTATCGCGAGGCCGACGGCTCACCAGTCGCCTTGCCCGAGGCCGAAGCGGCGTGGGCGCTTGTGGCCCGCGCCGTGCTGATCGAGACCGCGCAGGCCAAGAGGTCGATCAGCTACAAGGCCCTTGCCGAGGCCGTGCAACAGGGCGCGGGCATCCGCACGCGCATGCTGTTCCGGTGGTGGGTCGGCGACGTCCTCACCCTGGTCGGCGACGAGTGCGAGCGGCGGGGAGAACCGCAGTTGGCTGCTCTCTGCGTCCGCCAAGACGGCTCGATCGGAGCCGGATTCGGCGAGGGCGAGTCTTCGGCTGACCGCGAAGTTCGGGCCGGCGAGGAGCGGGAGCGCTGCTACCGCCACTTCGGCCCCTGACGCCCGCTCCACGCCTGGCCCGCCCGCGACTAGGCCCGTCACCGTCCGGACATGCTTCCCAAGATGGTCATTGCAGACCATGGATCACAGTCGGACAACGCGGCACACTCGCCCAAAGCGGAAAGGCGGTCTTTCCGATGGAGGGGTCACCATGGCGCGGACCAAGGTCGCGGTTGGACGGGTTGCAGGTGGACGGGTCGCAGTGGCACGGGTTGCTGTTACACGGCCTCGTCACCCTGAGGGCACGAATCGTTGCCAATCAGGAGGCGACCCCTTGGACCAGCCCAATCGAGACCGGCTCAACGAGCTCATGGCCCGCATGGCGACGGGCGACGACGCCGCCGCCATCAGCCTCTACCGCGAGTTCGGGCCGGCTATCCGCCCCGGCGTGGCCGTCGTTGCCCGCCGCCTGCACGCCAGCCACCTGACGCCGGAGGACATCGACGGCATCGTCCTCGACGTCTGCCTCGACCTGCTCAAGCGGGCCGGCTCGTGGGATCCGAACGGTGGGGCCCTGCCCTGGGTGTGGGCCGAGCGGCGGGTGCTGCGCATCGTCAGCGACTTCGTCGGCCAGTACGGCTCTCCTTTCGACGAGAGCTTCCCGCCGGGCCACGAGCCCGAAGGCGGGGGTGTCGCCCTCTCCGAGCCCGATCTCGGCGAGGACGAGACTCTCGATCGCCTCGCTCGCCGCCTGCCGACCGTCGCCCTGTTCGCCGAGGCCCTCGAAGCGGTGACCGACCGGGAGCGAAACCGCCACGTGCTGCTCCTCTACGAGCTCCAGCGCAGCTCCGGCGACCCATCGCCCGCCCTGACCGTCGGCCAGGTCCACGGCATGAAGCCCGCCGCTGTCCGCAAGTGCGTCGAGCGCACCAAGCGCGCCCTCATCACCCTCGCCGCGAGCGAGGCCCGCTTCGCGGCCATCGCCGGCCTGCCGATTCTCGCCGCCATCGCCGCGGCATGATGCCCGCGGTGAGCCCCGCCGACTCGAGCGATCCGCCGGTCAGCGACGCCCCGAACCCATCGACGCGGCGGCGCATGACTGAGCACTTCCGCGCCGAAGGACGGGCCCACCCCGAGATGTGCGCCGGCCTCGTCGTGGCCCGGGGCGAGACGGGCCTGCGGGTCCATGAGTTCGCGGCCCGCCTGGGCTGCAGCGCCGAGGTGCTCATGGCCCTCGAGCGGGGCGCCGTCGAGCCCGCCGCCGCTCCACCGGAGGTGAAGGCCTTGCTCCAGTCCGCCATCGACCGGAGGTCGCGGGTTCGCGGCTCGCTCCTCGCCGGTGCCGTCGGCGACGCCCTCGGCGCCGGCGTCGAGTTTCTGTCCCACGCCGAGATCGTCAGCCGCTTCGGCCCCGGCGGCATCACCGGCTACGTCCCGGCCTACGGACGCCTCGGGGCCATCACCGACGACACCCAGATGACGCTCTTCACGGCCGAGGGCCTGCTGAACGGCGGCTCGATCGACGACGTCCACGCCGCCTACGACCGGTGGCTGCGGGTTCAGGGTGGGGGCATCGCCGCCGGGTGGCTGGCCGAGCAGGAGTTCCTGCACCACAGCCGGGCCCCGGGGAACACGTGCGTCTCGGCCCTACTCAGCGGACAGGTGGGAACCGTGACCTCGCCCTTCAACGTCTCGAAGGGATGCGGCGGCATCATGCGAGCGGCCCCGTGCGGGTTGATCGCCGGCGACGTCTCGTCGGCGTTCACCTCCGGTGTCGAGGCGGCCGCCATCACCCATGGCCACCCCAGCGGCTACCTGGCCGCGGGTGTGCTGGCCGCCATGGTGCAGTCGGTCGTGGCCGGCCACACCTTGGCCGACGCCCTCGCGCCGGCCCGGCGGGCGCTGGTGGGATGGGCCGACCACGCCGAGGTGGTCGCCGCCCTCGACGCCGCCGAGGCCCGGGCCTCGGACTGCCCGCGACCCACCCCCGACGACGTGGCGGCCTTGGGCGAGGGGTGGGTGGCCGAGGAGGCCCTCGCCATCGCCGTGTTCTGCGCCCTGACATGTGTCGATGTCCGCTCCGGCCTGCTGCTCGCCGCCAACCACGGAGGCGACAGCGACTCGACGGCCGCCATCGCCGGCAACCTGCTGGGAGCCGCTCTGGGCGAGGACGCCATCCCGTCGGAGTGGCTCGACGACCTCGAGGGCCGCCCCGTCATCGAGACCATGGCCAACCGCCTCGCCGCTGCCCTCGGCGACTGAGCCGTCAGGGCGACGGTCGTGGTTGGATCTCGCCGCGCGCCGCGGCTCGCAGCACCCGGGCCACGGCGGGGCGGGCGAGCTCGGCGTCGGACGACGGGATGGGAACGACGGCCCGCAGCGCACCCAGGTCGCCGTCCCATTTCAGGTGGCCGCCCAGGTCGGTGATGAGGGCGCGGGTGGGCCCGTTGTCGGAGAGCACCGAGGCCACCAGCCGGTCGATGCCGTGGTCGAGGGCGGTCAGGGCGACCACCTCGAGCAGGAGGGTGCCGATCCCGCGCCGGTGATGGTGGTCGTTGACGGCGACCGCCACCTCGGCGGCGCGTGGGTCGTCCGCCAGGCGGATGTAGCGGGCCACCCCCAGGCCCGGGTGTCCGGGCGAGTCGAGGTCGACGGCCACCCAGGCGAAGTGGTCGTGGTAGTCGACCTCGGTGAGCCAGGCCAGCGTCTCGGGGCTCAGCCGCTTCAGCGGCGAGAAGAAACGTCGGTAGCGGGACTCGGGCGACATGGCCTCGACGCCTGCCGCCAAGCCGGCCTTGTCGGCGGGCCTGATGGGGCGGATGCGGATATGACCGCCGTCAGCCAGCGTCAGCTCGGCCGTGTGACTGGCGACGAAGGCGTCCGACATCACCCCATCTGATCACGGCGGGCCGTCCCCTTCCGGGGCGCGGCGGGCCTCCGTAGCGGTGGATACTGCGCCATGGCCTTGAACCAGATGCAGGAGCAGCTCTGCTCGACGTCGCCCTTCGATCACTCCGACCTGCGGGCCGTCTTCATCAACTGCACCCTGAAGAAGTCGCCCGAGGTGTCGAACACCCAGGGCCTGGCCGACATCTCGATCGAGATCATGCGTCGCCAGGGCGTGACCGTCGACGTCATCCGCGCCGTCGACCGCGAGATCCCCGTCGGTGTCTACCCCGACATGACCGAGCACGGCTGGCCGGGCGACGAGTGGCCTGGCATCTGGGACACGGTGATGGCGGCCGACATCCTCGTGCTCTGCACACCGATCTGGCTCGGCGAGAAGTCGTCGGTGTGCACCAAGGTCATCGAGCGCCTCTACGGCAACTCGTCGGTGCTGAACGAGGCCGGGCAGTACGCCTACTACGGACGGGTCGGGGGCTGCCTCGTCACCGGCAACGAGGACGGCATCAAGCACTGCGCCATGAACGTCCTCTACTCCTTGCAGCACCTGGGCTACGTCATCCCGCCCCAAGCCGACGCGGGCTGGATCGGCGAGGCCGGACCCGGCCCGTCCTACCTCGACCCTGGGTCGGGTGGCCCCGAGAACGACTTCACCAACCGGAACACGACGTTCATGACCTGGAACCTGCTGCACCTGGCCCGATTGCTGAAGGACAACGGCGGCATCCCGGCCCACGGCAACCAGCGCTCAGCGTGGGACGCCGGGTGCCGGTTCGACTTCGAGAACCCCGAGCACCGGTAACTTCCCCTCGATTCGCCCGCCGATGGGTGAGACGCTGTGGGACATCCGCTGACCAGGGAGGCAACCCGATGGCAGGTCTCGATTCCAAGAACTTCGACTCACCCGATGAGACGCGGGCGTTCGATAACGGCCAGATGCAGCTCATCACCCTCGGCACCGGCACCGTCGGGCGATCGGTCTTCGAGCCGGGCTGGAAGTGGTCGGAGAACGTCAAGCCGATCGTCGGGACCGACAGCTGCCAGGTGGCCCACTTCGGCTACGTGATCTCAGGGAAGATGCACATCGTCATGGACGACGGCACCGAGGGCGACGCCGGCAGCGGCGACCTCGTCGAGATCGCGCCCGGCCACGACGCGTGGATCGTCGGCGATGAGCCTTGCGTCATGGTCGACTTCCAGGGCGCAGCCAACTACGCCAAGAAGTAGGCCTGCCGGCCCGGCGACGGTTACAGGATTCTCTCGCTTCTCCGGCGAAAGGACCAGATCTTCGCCGGCTCAGGGACTGGTGGAAGTCGAGGCAGGATGCGAGCCGTCTAATGGAGGCGTTGCAGTACGAAAACCGACTGTTTCCCCATGCGAGGCAAGCACTGCGCTGGGTGGCCGTCGTCACGAGCTTGACCTTTGCGTTGGCGGCTGCGGCCCTGCGTGCCCCGTTCCTCGTTCTCCCGCCCCTTCTTGTCTGGGAGGTCTACGGGATGGCCTTGCTTCTGCCGAGGCGGCTCGGGTTGGCCCCCTGTCAGGACTTCTTGAAGCTCGGAACGAGCCATATTCAGTTTGGTCCGACGCATTCGGTGTCGTGGTCGGACGTCACGTCAGTCTCCTGGGAACGGAGATTTCGTAGGACTCGCCAGCCCGTCCTTCGAGTTGCCCGAGTTCGCAGGGGAGATCAGCCCTTCTTCATCGGAAGGACACTTGTCTGTCCCTTGAGAATCTACGTGCGCCGAGATCAAGAGGAAGAGCTTGCTCGAAGAATCCGGGCGTTCGCGCCGGACATCCCCATACTGACCTGATGCACAGGCGCGTCCTCATCGTCATCGCCAGCCTCGTAGTGGCGGGCGGGTGCACGTCGCGAAGCTCGACGGCCGGACGGTCCTCGTCGACGACAAGTACCCCGACGACGACAGCCACCACATCGGCCGGTCCCGCCGTCCACCTCGCCATCGGCGACGGCAAGGTGGTCACCGACGCGCCCAAGAAGGGGTACGTCTTGGCCTGTGCCCAGGGTGGGGGTGGCCCGGGGGGCGGCGCCTTCCGGGACGGTCCGTGGATCAAGGGCGACGGCACCTGGGTGCCGAGCGAGAAGCCTCATGTGCAGGGGTCGGTGTCGTGGCCGCAAGCCGGCTTCGGCCCGTCGTTGGAGGGTGCGACCCGCCACATCGCCGGCAACGGGCTGCCCGT
>JAUTXA010000002.1 GCA_030838265.1 Actinomycetota bacterium
GCTATTGAATGTCCATAACGCCGCTATGTATCGACCTCTGGAGGGTGTCCGATGACGACGAACCGCTACCTCGAAGGCAACTACGGCCCGGTGCGCGACGAGCTCACTGTCACCGACCTGCCCGTGAGCGGCACCATCCCCGACCACCTCGACGGCCGCTACCTGCGCAACGGCCCCAACCCCGTCACCGACCCCGACCCGGCCGCGTACCACTGGTTCATCGGAACGGGCATGGTCCACGGCATCCGCATCCGTGACGGCAAGGCCGAGTGGTACCGCAACCGCTTCGTTCGCTCCGGCGAGACGGCCGACGCCCTGGGCGAACCTCGCCACCCCGGCCCCATCCACGCCGGCTTCGACTTCTCCCCCAACACCCACGTGATCGGCCATGCCGGACGAACCTTCGCCATCGTCGAGGGGGGCGGCCGTCCCTATGAGCTGACCGACGAGCTCGACACCATCGGCCCCTGCGACTTCGACGGCACCCTCCCCGGCGGCTACACGGCCCACCCGCATCGCGACCCCAGCACCGGCGAGCTGCACGCCATGTCGTACTTCTTCGGATGGGGCAACAACGTGCAGTACTCGGTGATCGGCACCGACGGGCGAGTGCGTCGCACGGTCGACATCCCGGTCACCGGTAGTCCGATGATGCACGACTTCTCCATCACCAACGACCACGTGATCATCTACGACCTGCCGGTCACGTTCGACATCGGCGCTGCCACGGGCGGCGTGCCGCGCGCCTTTCGGGGGGTGGCCCGAGCCACCACAAAGATGGTCGTCGGCAAGCGCCGCATACCCGAGAAGGCCGCCGCCGCCATGCTGGGCTCGGGTGGAGGCGTCGGCTTTCCCTACTCGTGGGACCCCGAGTATCCGGCGCGGGTCGGCGTCATGCGCCGCGACTCCGATGGCTCCGACGTGCGCTGGTTCGACGTCGAGCCCTGCTACGTGTACCACCCGCTCAACGCCTACGACGACGGCGACCAGATCGTGCTCGACGTGATCCGTCATCCCAAGATGTTCGCCAACGACAAGCACGGGCCCAACGAAGGCGCGCCGACTCTCGACCGCTGGACGATCGACCTCAAGGCCGGCAAGGTCCTCGAGGATCGGCTCGACGAGCGAGGGCAGGAGTTCCCGCGCGTCGATGAGCGGCTCGCCGGCCAGCGCCACCGCTTCGGCTACACCGTGGGCTTCGCCCCGAACGGTGGGGGCGACACCGACCTCACGGCCAACTCACTCTTCAAGCACGACGTCGTCACCGGCAAGACCGACGCCCGCAACTTCGGGTCGCAGGCCGGTGCCAGCGAGTTCGTCTTCTCGCCGTCGAGCCCCGACGCGGCTGAGGACGACGGCACACTCATGGGCTTCGTCTACAACGGCGACACCGACCGGAGCGACCTCGTCCTGCTCGACGCCGGCTCCCTGGAGACGGTGGCGACGATCGGCCTTCCGGCCCGCGTGCCCTACGGCTTCCACGGCAGCTGGGTCCCGACGCTGGCGTAGCCACCCTCAGGGCGTAGCCAGCGCCCAATTAGGCTCCCGCCGGCGGACCTCGGAGGGCCGAAACGGTGGAGCACACGCACGGCGAACCAGACGACAGGGAGCTGGTCAACGAGGCTCGGACGTTTGCCGTCCGGCGGGCGATCGAATCGCGACACGCCGATCTGGCCGACGAAGTCGCCCTGATCATCAGCGAGCTCGTGACCAACGCCATGCTGCACGGCGGCGGGTGCACGGGCTACGACGTGATCCCGCTCGATGATCGCCTTCGCGTCGAGGTTCATGATGCCAGTGGCGTCCCGCCTGTCTTCGGCCTCGCATCGGAGGACGCCCTGACTGGTCGCGGGGTCCGCGTCGTCGCCTTCCTCGCCAACCGGTGGGGGGTGGAGTCGACCCCGCCGGGCAAGGTGGTCTGGGCCGAGGTTACGCGCCTGCCCAAGGGTGCCGACCGGTCGCTTTCCGAAGACGATCTGCTCGACATGTGGGGCGAGCAGTGGGAGACGCGGGAGGGCGAGGTGCGCTATCACCTCGAGCTGGGCGACGTGCCCACCGACCTCCTGCTGGCAGCCAAGGCTCACGTCGACAATCTGGCCCGGGAGTTCGCCCTGGCCACGGGGGGCGCCGAGAGCGGTCTCACGGCCGAGGTCCCTCCGCACCTCACGGCCCTGCTCGATGCGGTCGAGCGCTTCTCCGAGCCCCGGCAGGCCATCAAACGGCAAGCGCTCGAGGCGGCGCGGGCCAATGCGCCGACCGCCCGGTTGGCTCTCGATGTGCCCGCCTCCGTTCTCGATGCCGCCCCCGATTACCTCGCCGCCCTTGACGAGATCGATGCGTACTCGCGCGCCGCCCGCCTCCTGACCCTCGAGACACCGCCCCAGCACCGGGTGTTTCGACAGTGGTACGTCGGCGAGCTGGTCACCCAGCTGCGGGCCATCACCGCCGGCGAGATGCCGCCGCCGCCTCAGCCCTTCGAGCAACGGCTCCTCGCCGAGCTCGACCTTCTCAGCGCCGCTCAGCGGGCCTCCGAGCGCGCCGCCCGGCTCTATTCGGTGTCGGCCGCCCTGGCCAGCGCCGACTCACCAGACGAGGTGGCCGCCGCCGTCCTCAACGAGGGCGCCGCCGCGCTGCGCGCCGCGGGCGGAGGCCTCTTGCTCGCCACTGACGCCGACCTGTTGACCCTCCCCGGCTCGGTTGGGTACGACGAGGCGGTCGTCGCCCGACTCCGCAGCGAGTCCCGCGACGCCGAGCTCCCGGCCGCCTACACCCTGCGCACAGGTGAGCCCGTGTGGCTCGAGTCGCACGCCGAGCGCGACCGCCGCTTCCCCGACCTCGTCGGCCTCGAGGCCACCACCGTGTCGCTGTGCGCCGTCCCCCTCATCGTGCAAGGGCGGGTGCTCGGCGCCCTGCGCTTCAGCTTCCAAGAGGCCCGCCTCTTCGACGAAGAGGAGCAGCGGTTTGTGTTGGCCCTGGCCGCCCTGGCCGCCCAGGCCCTCGACCGCAGCCAGCTGCAGGAGGCTCGGGTCGACGTCAGCCGTCGCCTACAGCGGAGCTTGCTTCCACCCGACCTCCCCGTGATTCCCGGCCTCGAGGTGGCGGCGATCTACCACCCGTTCGGGGACGGCGTCGAGGTCGGCGGCGACTTCTATGACGTCTGGCAGATAGCACCCGACCGGTGGGCCATGGCCATCGGCGACGCCGCGGGCACCGGGCCGGAGGCGGCGTCACTCACCGCCGTCGTCCGTTACACGCTGCGCGCCCTCACGTTGGCCAAGACCGACGGCGTCGACCTGGTCCACGATCTCAACACGGCGATCGTCAACACCGCGACGGGAAGCGATGGGCGCTTCTGCACCGCCATCTTCGGCACCATCACCGCGGGCGACACGGTCGACCTTCACCTGCTCGGGGGCGGGCACCCTCCGGTGTTCGTTCGCCGGGCGGACGGCACGATCGAGTCGTTGGTCGTTGGCGGCTCATTGCTCGGCGTCTTCGAGAAGGTCGAGGTTGGCGAGCTTCGGGTTCGCCTTGCCCCCGGCGAGACGGCGGTGCTCCTGACCGACGGCGTCCTCGAGGCTCGCCACGAAGACGTCCAGTTCGAGGCCGCCGGCGTCAGGTCGGTGTTGGCCACGTGCGGGCCTGGCGCCACGGCCACCGTCGAGGCCCTCGAGTCAGCCGTGCTCGAGCACGTAGCCGGAGATCTCACCGACGACATGGCTGCCATCGCCCTCCACGTCCCCGCCTGACGCCCCCGGGCCGGCCCCGTCGAGGTCAGGCTTGGCTGACGAGGTGCACGTCGAGGATGCCCTCGGTGCCCCGCAGCAGTGCCACCGTCTCGGCCGGGACGGGCTGGTCGGTGGCCAGCACCATGAGGGCGGTGGTGCCGGTGCGGCCCACGTCCATGTCGGCGATGTTGACCTCGGCCTCGGCCAGGGCGGTCGTGACCAGGGCGATCATGCCGATGCGATCGTCGTTGCGGACGAGCAGCAGGTGGCCGGCGGGCGGCATCTCAATCGGGTGGTCGTCGAGCATCACCACGCGAGGTTCGGAACGCAGCCCGCTGAGGGTTCCGGCGATGGCGTGGTTCCCACCCCGGATGGTCACCAGGTTCACGTAGTCATGGGTGGCCGAGGTCTTGGTCTCGCGCACCTCGAGGCCGCGGTCGGTGGCCAGCTGCGGCGCGTTCACGTACGACACTGGCTCGTCGCTTCCGAAGGCGAAGACGCCCTTGAGGATCGAGAGGGTGAGGATGCGGGTGTCGTAGTCGGCCAGCCCGCCCTGATACTCGATCTCGAGGACGTCGGGGGTGCCGTCGTTGAGCTGGGCGAACATCCGCCCCAGGCGCTCGGCCAGCGGGAGGTAGGGCCGG
>JAUTXA010000032.1 GCA_030838265.1 Actinomycetota bacterium
CCAGCTGCGCGTCCTTCGACCGTTGCAGGTCGGCCTGCTGGGAGGCGATCTGGTTGCGGCGGTTGCGGGCGTCGTCGCGCTTTGACTCCACCGACTGTTGGAGGTCGAGGGCCTGGAGGCTGACGAAGCGAAGGTGGTCGACGGCCTCCTTCTGGGCCTGGAGGATGGCGTTGGTGTAGCCCTTCTCGGCCGCCAGCTCGCGCTGGGTGCGGACCTCGAGGCTGACGTCGGCCAGGACGGCGGAAGGCTGGTGGATGTAGGCCCGCACGGCCCGGTTGCGCAGTTCCTGGCGCGCCGCCGCCACCTCGGCCTTGGCCGCTGTGAGCTTCAGCTCGGCGGTGACAAGCTGGGCCGACACGCCCTCGAGATCCTTCTCGGCTCCGTCGAGGCCGACTTGCACTTGGGCGATCTGGTGGGTGACGCGGTCGAGCTCGTTGTTCAACGACGCCTTCTGGGCGTTGACCTTGTCGAGGCGACCGAGGAGGTCGGCCTCTTCGGCCGAGGCCTCGTCCACTTGGTCCTTGAGCGTCGCGATCTTGGACGTGATCTGGCTCTGCTGGGCCTTGCTCGACGAGGTCGAGGCGTGGGCCGTGCCGGGGATGACCGTGGGCAGGACGAAGGCCAAGGCCGCGGCGCAGAGCACCGCCCCCCGCAGGCGCATTCTCACACGAGCAACTTTAACCACATTATCCACAGATGTCACGGGCCCTCCGGGCTACCCCCAAGGAGTTTCATCGGCCGTGGCCAATGCCAAGTTGAGGTAATTGCCGGATGTGACAGGGCTGCGAGCCTCCCCGCCGCCACGGGGGTGGGCACCCTTTCGCTGCCGCCTGCAAGTTCGCATAGTGGAAGCGTGGCTGCCGTCCGCATGCTCACCAAGGCGTTCAACCGGTCCCACCGCCGCAGCCTGGTGGCCTTCGTGCTCCTCGCCGGCCTCGGACTGGGCGTGGCCATCACCGCAGCCACTGGGGCCCGCCGCTCCGCCACCGCCTACGACCGGCTGCGGGCCAAGACCCTGGCCTTCGATGCGATTACCGACGGCCGAGAGCTCACGTCCGAAGGCATGACACGGCTGACGGGGTTGCCGTTCGTGACGGCGGCCGCCCGATTCACCTACACGCCGGTGGCGCCCGCTCCCCTGATCCCCGGTCAGACGGGCGGCGCCTTCCTCGGCCTCGACGACGACTTCCTCAACCGCGTGTACCGACCCCTGGTCCTGCATGGCCGGCTCCCGCGGCACGGCGCCGCCGATGAGGTCGTCATCAACGAAGCCATGGCCAAAGACGGCCACTTCCACGCCGGCCAGCGGGTGACCCTGCGCTCTGGCTTCGAGGAACCGAAAGACATCGGCCTCGTGACCGTCGTCGGTGTCGTCCGGGGCCAGTTCGACGTAGGCGCCAACGCCGGGAACGCCTCCATGCTCCTTTCGGCGGCGTTCGGGGCGCGACACACAAGCGACCTCCAGCTCGGCCCGTCACCTGCCTGCATGGTTCGCCTGCGCCACGGCGAGGCCGACATCGCCCGGGTGCAGCGGGCGATCGAAGGGCTCGTCGGTCACGAGGTCCAGCTGATGTCGAGCCGCGGCGAGGCCGAATCGACGAACCGCACCCTCGGCGTGCAGACGTTCGCCGTGAACGCGGTCGCCGCCCTGGCCTTCCTCGCCACCATCGTGGCGGCCGGGCAAGCGCTCGCCCGCCTGCTGGCTGACGCCACCAACGAGGCTCCCCTACTCTTCGCGCTCGGCCTGCGGCCCCGGCAGCGGACGGTCTTGGGGGTGGCCCTCGCCGTGCCCATGGCCTTGGCCAGCGCCGCCGTCGGGGTGGCTGTCGCCATCGTCGCTTCGCCGCGGGTGCCCACGGGCCTGGCCCGCACCGTCGACCCCGATGTGGGGGTGCACATCGACCTCGTCGTCGTCCTCGCCGCCGTCGGCCTCTGGTTCGTGGTGCTGACCTTGGGGGGCGGCGCCCTCACGCGATGGGCGAGGCCGGCACGAGTGCAGGCCCGCGTGAGACGGTCGGGAAGCCTCGGAGCCAGCCTCCCCCTCGTCCCTCGCCTGGGCTGGCAGCTCGCCATCGGCTCGACGCAGGGTCCGGCCGGGGTGGCCGCCCGCTCTGCGTTGGTGGCCACCACGCTGGCGGTTGGCGGGCTGGTCGGCGTGCTGATGTTCCGGGCCTCGCTCGGCTTGCTCCTCGATGACCCAAGCCTGCGCGGCTGGGGCGCCGACGCCGGACTCACGACCGACAGCCGCGAGGCACTGACGGCCAGCGTGACCGCCTTGCGGAACGATCCCCGCGTACGCGCCGTCGCCGTCGGTCAGATCGTCGACCTCGTCATCGATGGACAGGCCGTCGAGACCTATGCCTTTGACGACGCCAACCCATCGCTGCGGCCGCCACTGCACTCCGGGCGGACGCCCGTGCGCGCCGGCGAGATCGTCCTCGGTCCCGACACCGCTCGCCTGCTCCGTCGCCCCATCGGCTCCGTGGTCCGCCTCCGTGGTCCGGCCGGACGGGACACGGCCCGGGTAGTCGGGATCGCGTCCTTCCCCGAGGCCGGCAACAACGGCGACGTGGGCAACGGTGCCCTCGTCTCAACCGACGAGACCACGCGCCTCGGCTCCGAGCCCAACGCCGGGCTGGCGTTCATGCGACTCGCACCGGGAACCAAGGCCGATGACCTTCAGGGCGTGGTTCAAGACGTCGAGGTCATCGGACCGTTCGTCCCGTCCCGGGTCCACAACCTGGGTGAGGTCCGCTCCGTCCCCTGGCTGTTGGCCGCCCTGCTCGGCCTCATAGGCCTGGCCAGCGTGACCCACGCCTTGGTGCGTACGGTCCGCACGCGCCGTCGCGAGCTGGCCATCCTGGCCGCACTGGGCGCGGTGCGCCGCGAGCTGCGGCGCATGGTGGCGTGGCAGGCCACGTGGATCGCCCTCTTGGGAATAGCGGTCGGGCTCGTCGGTGGCGTGATCCTCGGACGAGCCGCCTGGACGGCGACGGCCCGGAGCGCCGGCGTCATCAACCAGCCTGTGATCCGGTGGCTGCTGGTGTTGGCCTCGGTCATCGCCGTGTTCGTCGTCGTCGTCGCGGTGGCCGCGGCCACGGCCCGGGCTGCTCGCCGAGTGGATCCTGCTGTCGAGCTTCGCTCGGCCTGACTGTCCCTGCGCCGGCTACACGTCGAGGAAGCGGCGCACCGAGATGAACGACGAGAGCAGCCCGCCCGCCGCGCCGAGGAACAGCAGCACGATGGCCGTGTTGAAGGCCTCGGCCGGCGTGGCCTTGATGGCCGCCCCGAACTCGGGTGTGACGACCAGCTTCATGACGAAGTCGCGCAGGCCGTAGACGATGGCCGAGGCGATGAGCCCGCCGGCCACGCCCTGCACCATGCCCTCGAGCATGAACGGTATTCGGATGAACCAGTTGGTGGCGCCGACCAGCTTCATCACGCCGACCTCTCGGCGACGGGCGAAGATTGCCATCTGGATGGTGATGAAGATGAGCAGGCCCGCCACCATCCCGAACACAGTCGCCAACACCGCAGCCACCAGCTGGCGCTCGTGGGCGTAGGTGAGCAGGGCGGCGATCTCCTTCTTGGCGTAGACCACGTCCTCGACGCCGGCCCGGTCGACGAAGCGCTTGCCGATCACGTCGGTGAGCTCGGCCTGCTCGGGCACCACCCGGTACGACGGGGGCAGATCCTTGGCCTGCACCGAGTTCTTCATCTCAGGCTGGTCGGCGAAGAGCTGGTCGAACTCCTTCTTGGCCGCCTCCTGGTCGACGTAGAGATACCGCTTCACGTAGCGGCCCTTCATCGAGGCCAACTCGTGCTCGACGGCGTCGCTCTGCTGGGGGGACGCCGTCGTCTTCATGAAGATCGACAGCTCGACGCCGCCCCGCCAGCGCAGGGTCTGCCGGCTGACGCCCTGGCGCAACAGGAGGGCGCCCCCGACCAGGGTGAGCGACAGGGCGACCACCAGCACTGAGGCCAGGGTCATCAGCAGGTTGCGAGCGAGGTTGGTGGCGGTCTCGCGAACCGTGTAGCTGGCCGATACCGCCATCAGGTCCCGTAGCCGTAGACGCCGCGGGCCTGGTCGCGCACCAACGTGCCGCGATCGAGCTCGATGACCCGCCGGCGCATCGAGTCGACGATGCCCTGATCGTGGGTGGCCATGACGACGGTGGTGCCCGTCCGGTTGATGCGGTCGAGCAGTCGCATGATGCCGACCGTCGTGTTGGGGTCGAGGTTGCCGGTGGGCTCGTCGGCCAAGAGGATGAGGGGCCGGTTGACGAAGGCCCGGGCGATCGAGACCCGCTGCTGCTCACCGCCGGAGAGCTCGTCGGGCAGGTTCTCCATCTTCTTCCCAAGGCCCACCAGGTCGAGGATCTGGGGCACTTGAGACGCGATGGTGTGGCGGGGCCGGCCGATGACCTCGAGGGCGAAGGCCACGTTCTCGTAGACCGACTTGTTGGGCAGCAGCTTGAAGTCCTGGAAGACCGAGCCGATGTTGCGCCGCAGGTACGGCACCTTCCAGTGGCTGAGGCTGTTGATCTCCTTGCCGGCCACGAAGATGCTGCCGCCGTCGGGCTCTTCCTCCTTGGTCAGGAGGCGGAGGAACGTTGACTTACCCGAGCCCGAAGGTCCAACGAGGAAGACGAACTCCCCCTTCTGGATATCGAGGGAAACGTCCCGTAGAGCGACGGTAGAGCCCTTGTAGGACTTGGTGACGTGGTCGAGCCTGATCATTGGGCGACGTGTCGGGCCCGCCCCGGACGGGCGAACGGCCAAAGACGAATCTAGCAGCCGCGGCCCGGAAACTGGTGCCACCCACGCCTGGGGACACTTGACGCGCGCCGGCCGGATGGCGAACATGAGTCGACGGCGCGACCCGACGCCGAGCCGACGACCGTGCCCCAGCCACGCCGTCGGTGAAGGGAGGGATACTCCCGGGTCGGAGGGCAATTCGGTTGTTCTGGCTCTGGCCGACTTCACGTCGCGGAGCGGATGCTGGGGATTCGCCGTCGCGGCGAGGAGAACGATGCCCAGAGACAAGGACTTCAAGAAGCTCGTCCGCCAACGGATGCACGACACGGGCGAGCGCTACACCGACGCCCGCGCCGCGATCGACCCCGACCACACCGATGCAAAGCCGGGTCAGTCCCGCGCCAGCCATCCTGACGGGGCCGTCTTCGAGCTCACCGGCTACACCATGGGCGACCGTCTCTCCCCGAACTCGGCCGGTCCGGTCTTCCGCGTCTTGCGACGGTTCCTCGACCCTCTCGCCGACCGGATGTTGACGCCGGCGCTCCCGACCCCTGGCTCGGTCGGCTTTCCGCTTCCGAAGATCTGGCGCCTGGTGGTGACGTCGACTGATCTCATCTTCTCGACGAGGGCCTCGTGGGGCGACTCAGACGCCAGTGTCGAGGTTGGTCGCGTTCGTCGAGATCGGATCACCCACATCACCAGGATGGACCAGACGGGCCGGTCTGCGTTTCGTAGACGGGTCTTCAGCTTCCCTTACGTCTTGCTGGGCGTCGATGGCGACGACCCCGTCGTCCTCACCCTCATGGGCTCGGCCCCCACCGCCGCCGAGCTCGCGGCCAACACCGACCGGCTGGTCGAGGAACTCAGGTGAGGGGTTCGGGCGCGGAGAAGAACGTGGAGCTCAGGTGGGTGGTGTCGTTGTAGCGGCGGAGCACCGAGTACTCGGGCGTCACCACCAGGTGGGAGATCGACGCGTTGTCGCTCAGGAACGAGAAGGGGCGAGCCCCGGTCGCGGCGGCGAGGATCTGGCTGATGACCCCGCCGTGGGAGAACACGGCCACCGCCTGGTCGGGGTGGGCGGCGGCGATGCGGCCGAGGCCGGCGGCGACGCGGGCCGCGAAGGCATCGGCCGGCTCGGCGCCGGGGATGACGTCCCACCGCTGCTCGGCCCACATGCGCACGGCGGCGGGGTGGCCCTCGGCGGTGTGCCGGCGGAAGGAGCCGCCCTCCCACTCGCCGAGGTGGACCTCGCGCAGGTCGGCCTCGACGGCGGGCTCGAGCCCCAAGGCGGCGGCCAAGGGCGCCGCCGTCTGGGCCGTGCGCTGCAAGTTGGTGACGTAGATGGCGGCGATGGCCTCGCCGGCCAACCGCGCTCCCACCCGCTCGGCCTGCTCGAGCCCGACGGGGTCGAGCTGCGGGTCGCCATGGCCATCGACCATCGGGAACGACTCGCCCTCGCGAACCGGCGCCGACTCACCGTGGCGGATCAGCAGCACGTCACACGCCCCCGCCGGGCGGGCGAACTGGGCCTGGCGATACTCCTTCGGCTCGGTCACGGGGCGCGCCTCCCTCACTACTGCTGGGTGCGACGCCAGCGGAGGTAGGCCTCCATGAAGGCGTCGAGGTCGCCGTCGAGGACGGCCTGCACGTTGCCCGTCTCGTACTTGGTCCGGTCGTCCTTGACCATCTGGTACGGGGCCATGACGTAGTTGCGGATCTGCGTGCCCCACGAGGCCTGGGTCGTGGGCCCTGAGATGGCCTCGAGCTCGGCCCGGCGCTCCTCGCGCTGGCGCTCGGCCAGCTTGGCCGCCAGCACCTGCATGGCCCGCGCCTTGTTCTGCATCTGGCTGCGCTCGTTCTGGCACGACACCACGATCCCCGTCGGCAGGTGGGTGATCCGCACCGCCGAGTCGGTGACGTTGACGTGCTGACCGCCGGCACCCGATGATCGGTAGGTGTCGATGCGGAGGTCCTTCTCGTCGATGGTCACCTCGTCACTGAGGTCCTCGATGAACGGCACGACGAGCATCGAGGCGAACGAGGTCTGACGACGGGCCTGCGAGTCGAAGGGCGAGATGCGGACGAGGCGGTGCGTCCCCTGCTCGCCGGTCAGCAGCCCGTAGGCGAAGCGGCCCTTGAGGATGAAGGTGGCCGAGAGGATGCCCGCCTCCTGCCCCTCGGAGATGTCGTCGAGCTCGAACTCGAAGCCCCGGTTCTCGGCCCAGCGCTGGTACATCCGCACCATCATCTGGGCCCAGTCCTGGGCGTCGGTGCCGCCCGCGCCGGCGTGGATCTCGCACACGGCGTCGAACTCGTCGTACTCACCCGAGAACAGGCTGCGCAGCTCGAGAGCGTCGAGCTGGCGGGCCAGGGCGGCGATGGCCTGCTCGATCTCCGGCTCCTGCGAGTCGTCGCCCTCCTCTTGGGCCAGCTGGTGCAGCGTCTCGACGTCCTCGAGCTGACCCTTCAATCGTTCGAGGGCGTCGACGTCCTCCTTCACGCGGGTGTACTCGCCCGACACCTTGCGCCCTTCGTTGGGGTCGTCCCAGAGGTCGGCCCGCCCAACCTCCTTCTCGAGGTCGGCCAGCCGGGCGCGGCTTCCCTCGAGGTCGAGGTAGCCCTCGGCCTCGGTCAGCCGCTTCCGAAGCGCGGCAAGGTCGTCGGAGTAGTCACGCATCCCGGAAGCGCGGCCTCAGGAGCCGTGGCAGTGCTTGAACTTCTTGCCACTGCCGCAGTAGCACGGGTCGTTGCGGCCGACCTTCTCGTGCTCGGCCTTCACCAACGGAGAGTTCGGGACGCCCTCTTCGGCCGCCAGATGCTGGGCCGCCTGCTCGTCGCCCGACGCGGCGGCCACGGCCGCGGCCTGCTGTTGCAGACCGGCTGTGCTGTGCACCACGTCGTCGGCCGCGATGAACTGGGCTCGGTCGAGGGCGGGTGGCGGCCCAGACGGCGCCGAGGCGGCCGGCTGGGGCAGGACGGGTGCCTCGCCCGGTTGGAGGCCCTCGTTCTGGGGCTCCTGCTCGATGCGGACCTGGGCGTGCATGACGTACTTCACGTAGTCGTCATCGACGCCGTCGATCATCTGCCCGAACATCTCGAAGGCTTCCCGCTGCCAGGCCACGAGGGGATCCTGCTGGCCCATGGCCCTCAGGTTGATGCCCTCGCGCAGGTAGTCCATTTCGGAGAGGTGCTCCTGCCACTTCAGGTCGATGATCTGCAGCATGATCTCGCGCTCGATGTTGCGCATCATGCCGGGGTCGAACTTGTCGAGCTCGCGCTCGCGGTTCTCGTAATGGCCGATGGCCTCGGCCAGCAACCCCTCGTAGATCTCGTCGGTCGACGCCGCTCCGGCCAGCTCGTCGACGGTGAAGGCCGTGGGGTAGTAGAGCCGGGCTTCGGTGAGGAGGGCCTCGATGTCCCAATCCTCGGAGTACTCGTTCGGGCAGGCCCGCTCGACCAAGTTCTGCAAAGCGCCGGCCAGGATCTCGAGGGTCTCGGCGCGCAGGTCGTCTCCCTCGAGGATCTGCATGCGGCGCTTGTAGATCACCTTGCGCTGCTCGTTCATGACCTCGTCGTACTTGAGGACGTCCTTGCGGATCTCGGCGTTGCGGGCCTCGACCGTGTTCTGGGCCCGCTCGATCGCCCGGCTGACCATCTTGGCCTCGATGGGCACGTCGTCGGGGAGGGCCTTGCCCATCACCCAGCTCATGGCCCCGGTGGCGAACAGGCGCATGAGCTCGTCCTCGAGGGACAGGTAGAAGCGGCTCTCGCCCGGGTCGCCCTGCCGCCCTGACCGACCCCGGAGCTGGTTGTCGATGCGGCGCGACTCGTGGCGCTCGCTGCCCAGCACGTAGAGGCCGCCGAGCTCGCGCACCTTGTCGCCCTCGGCCTTGCACTCGACGTCGTACTTCGCCACCAGCTGGTGGTACCGGGCCTGGAACTCCTCGGACTCGGGCTCGAGGCCCTCGGCATAGGCCTCGCGGGCGGCCAGGCCCTCGGGGCTGCCTCCCAACAGGATGTCGACGCCTCGACCGGCCATGTTGGTGGCGACGGTCACCGAGTGGAGGCGGCCGGCCTGGGCCACGATGTTGGCCTCCTTGGCATGCTCTGAGCCGCTGGCCGACTGCTTGGCGTTAAGGACGGCGTGGGGGATGCCCTTCTTGTCGAGCAGGCGCGACAGCAGCTCGGACTTCTCGACCGAGGCGGTGCCGACCAGCACGGGCTGGCCCTTGTCGAAGCGCTCGACCAGGTCGTCGACCACGGCGTCGAACTTGGCGGCCTCGGTCTTGTAGATCAGGTCGGCATGGTCCTCGCGGATCATGTCGCGGTGGGTTGGGATGGGCACCACGGGCAGGTTGTAGGTGTTGGCGAACTCACTGGCCTCGGTCTCGGCCGTGCCCGTCATACCCGCCAGCTTCTCGTAGAGCCGGAAGTAGTTCTGGAGGGTCACGGTGGCAACGGTGTGGTTCTCCTCCTCGATGCGCACTCGTTCCTTGGCCTCGACCGCCTGGTGCAGGCCGTCGGACCAACGGCGTCCTTCGAGGATGCGGCCCGTGAACTCGTCGACGATCTTCACCGCGCCGTCGAGGACGACGTAGTCCTTGTCCCGCTTGTAGAGCTCTTTGGCCTTGAGGCCGTTCTGCAGCTGGTGGACGAGGTTGGCCTGGGCCAGGTCGTAGAGGTTGTCGACGCCCATGCTGCGCTCGACCTTCTCGATTCCCTCCTCGGTGGGAGCGACGGTGCGCTTCTCCTCGTCGACCTCGTAGTCGACGTCGCGCGTGAGGCCCCGGACGATGCCGGCGAACTGGTAGTAGAGCTTGGCCGCCTCCATCGAGGACCCGCTGATGATCAACGGGGTCCGGGCCTCGTCGATGAGGATGGAGTCAACCTCGTCGACGATGGCGTAGACGTGACCGCGCTGGGCCATGTCGTCCTTGGATCGGGCCAGGTTGTCGAGCAGGTAGTCGAAGCCGAACTCGGTGTTGGTGCCGTAGGTGATGTCGCGGGCGTAGGAGGCCTTCTTGACCTCGGAGATGTGCCGGGTGTTGGGCTGCACCAAACCGACGCTGAGGCCCAGCCAGTTGTAGATGCGGCCCATCCACTCGGCGTGGAAGGCAGCGAGGTAGTCGTTGACCGTGACCACGTGCACGCCCCGCCCGGCGAGGCCGTTGAGGTAGACGGGCAGGGTCGAAACGAG
>JAUTXA010000056.1 GCA_030838265.1 Actinomycetota bacterium
CACACCTCGATGCGGATCCTCGGGTACCCCACCATGGTGGCGAGCTGCGGCCCCTCGAGCACCCGCCGGTCGCGGGGGCTGGCGTCGAGCAGGCGGGCCCAGAAGGACACGGCGCGGTCGAGGTCGGCCACGGTGACGCCGACGTGGTGGACGGGACCAAACCGGCTCACGGGGCTTCCGCCCCGTGAATGTCTCTGGAGCGGCCTCCCGGGCCGCTCATCCGGTTTCGATCTCGCCCAGGGCGTCGTCCAGCAACGCCACGCCGGCCAGTGCCATCTCCTCGGAGATCACCAGGGGCGGGGTGATGCGCAGCACGGGGCCGGCGCCGGTGACGAGCACGCCGCGCCGGGCCAGGGCCTCGATCAGCCGGCGGACGAGGGCGGGCTCGACCGCGGTCTTCGCGGTGCGGTCACTCACCAGCTCCAGCGCCAGCAGCATCCCGACCCCTCGGACGTCGCCCACGATGTGATGCCGGGCGGCCACGTCGCGCAGCGCGGCCAGCATGCTCTCGCCGACCCGGCGACCGTTGGCCAGCACCCTGCCGTCCTCCAGCAGGCCGAGGATGGCGGTGCCCGCGGCGCACGCCATGTTGCCGCTGGCGAAGGTGGACGCCCCGGCCCCGGGTCGGCCGAACGGCCCGGCGTCGAGAACTTCCCGGCGGGAGGCGATAAGCGAGATCGGGTAGCCGCCGGCCAGCCCCTTGCCGGCGAGCAGCACGTCGGGCACCACCCCGGAATCTTCGAACGCCCACATCGGCCCGGTACGGCCGACGCCGGTGAGGATCTCGTCGAAGATCAGGAGGGCGCCGGTGCGGTCGCACAGCCGGCGGAGGTGGGCGAGGAACTCGGGCGGGAAGGGGATCACGCCGCCGACGCCCTGCACGGGTTCGACGACGACAGCGGCCAGGCGCTGCTCGCTCGACTGGGCATAGACCCGGTCGACCAGCGACGTGCACGCCGCCGCGCAGCGGTCACGGGTGAGGTCCAGCGGGCACCGGTAGCAGTTGGGGTTCGGCGCATGGAGGGCGCCCGGGGCGAAGGGGCCGTAGCCCCGCTTCAGCGGGAAGCCGCCCATGAGCGACATGGCCCCCAGGGTGCGGCCGTGCCACGCCTGGTGGAAGGAGATGACCTCGTAGTTCCCGGTGAACGACTTGGCCAGCCGCAGGGCGGCCTCCACCGCCTCGGCGCCGGTGGAGTACATCTGGAAGGTCTGGAGCGCCGGCGGGAGCGTCCGGGCCAGGGCCTCGAAGAACGCGGCTCGGGCCGGCGTGGCGAAGTCGAAGAAGTGCATGAGCCGGCCCGCCTCGGCGGCGAGGGCCTCGGCCACGGCCGGCGGAGCATGGCCCAGGTTGGCCACGACGGCGCCGGAGGAGAAGTCGACGAAGAGGTTGCCGTCGACGTCGCGTACGACCGCCCCGCACCCGTCCTCGATCACCAACTGCAGCCACTGGGCGGCCGGCGAGGAGTTGGAGGCGTGGTGGGCGGCGTCACGGGCCCACAGCTCCCGGGACCGGGGCCCCGGCACCTCGGTGCGCAGCAGGGGCGCCGGCGAGGGGTCGAAGCTCACGGCCGCTCGGCGCCGGCCCGGGTCAGCGGCCGGCGCTCGGCGGCCAGGCGCTCCAGCAGGGCCACCCCCCGCTCGGGGCCCGGCATCTCGGCCAACTCCCGCTGGACGCGCCGCGCCGCCTCGCCCAGCGCGGGGTCGTCGAGCAGGGCGCGGACGTGGCGCCGCACCGCATCGGCATCGACCTCACCCGGCAGCAGGCGCCGGGCCACGCCGGCGGTCACGCAGGCCTCGGCGTTGTGGAACTGGTTGGCGCCCTGGGGGAGGAGCAGCATCGGGAGGCCGTGGCCGAGGATCGGGAGGATGGCGGTGCCGCCCTGGTTGACGACGGCGTCGCAGGAGGGCAGGAGGAGCGACTGGGGGATGAACCGCTCGACGTGGACGTGGTCGGGCTGGGGGCCGAACTGTTCGGGATCGTTGTCGGGGCCCACAGTGACGATGGCCGTCACCGGCTCGGTGCGCAATGCGTCGAGTACGGCGGCGAAGACCGACCGGGCCCGGGCGTTGAAGACCGTGCCCAGGCTGACGTAGACCACCGGCCGCTCCGGCGGCATCTCATGGACCCACTCCGGCAGCGCCTGGCCTTCGGCGCCCGGCTCGAAGGTGGCGTTCTGCACCTGGTGGGCCACGGCGACGCCGGCGATCTCGGCCGCCTGGAGGCTGGGCGGGGCCACGTCGATGTAGAGGTAGCGGTAGAGGCCGCCGAACGGCCCGACGTCGACGCCGTACTGCTCGCAGAGGGGAACCAGCGTCTCACCGGCCAGCCGGGCCATGGCCGGCGGCCGCAGGATGCCGACGCTCTGATCGGCCCACGGGATGCCGGCCGTCGCCGCCGCGACCGGCCCTGCGAATTCGGTCTCGTCGTGGAGCAGGATGTCCGGCTTCCAGCGCTCGACCAGGGGGACGAGGTCCTCGGCGCGTGCCGGTGCGGCCACGCCGGCGAGCATGCGGGGCACGAACTGCTCGAAGCGCTCCATGGCCACGAGGGCGTCCTGAGCCGGGTACCGGCGGCGGGCCTCCTCGATCTGTTCGGCCAGCGCCAGTCCCGTGGGGAAGGCGGCGAAGCCCGTCTCCTCGATGTGCGGGCAGAAGTCGGCCGGGGTGGCGACGGCGACCTCGTGGCCGGCGCGGCTGAGGCCCTGAGCCAGGGCCAGCATGGGGTTGAAGTGGCCGTGTCCGGGCAGGCACGTGCACAGCACCCTCATAGGGCGACACTACCGGCGACCTCGCCGCGCCGGACCTCGACGTCCCAGTCCCGCCCCTCGGCCGCCACTGCGCCCAGGTAGCCGGGGGCCGGCGACAGCCATCGCAACCACCACTGCACGGCCGCGGTCTCACCGATTAGCCGCACGGGCGCCAGCCCGTCGGCCCCCTCGACCCCCACCTCCACGCGGTCCGGCGCCACCGCCAGCCCCACGCCCCGCCCCTTGAGGTACGCCTCCTTGGCCGTCCACAGGCGGAGGAAGGCTTCGGCCCGCTCACCGGGCTCCAGCCGGTCGAGGGCGGCGGCCTCCGACGGGGTGCACGCGACCCGGGCGGCATCGAGGCCCGCAGTCCCCTGGGCGACCACCTCAATGTCGACGCCGACCTCACGGGTGGCGATCGC
>JAUTXA010000075.1 GCA_030838265.1 Actinomycetota bacterium
GGCCGACCAATTTCAGGCCACTTGGGCCTGCGCCGGCCGGAGCCGGAAGACGTGCACGGGCCGGGCGAAGCCGGCGATGGGGAGGGGTCCCGCCGCCTCAGCCGTGACCCCGTCCGGTCGGGCCCAGACCACGTCGGCGGTAGCCAGGATCTCGTGGGCCGAAGCGACGTCACAGAGCCGGGACGCCAGGTTCACGGCGCTGCCCACGTGGTCGTCGCCCTCGAAGACGATGACGTCGCCGGCGGTCATCCCCGACCGAAGAGGCAGCGACACCGCACTCGAGCGCAGCGACAGGTCGATCGCCAGGATGGCCTCGATGAGCGGCGTCGACTCGACGCTCACCAACATGGCGCCATCGCCCAGCCACTTGGCGATGCGAACCCCACGGTCGGAGGCCACGTCCCGCACCACGGACCGGAACTGGCTGAGCAGGCGGACCGCATCCTCGTCCCCGCCGCGGTCGGTGAATCCGGTGAAGCCACACAGGTCGACGAAGGCGAAGCTTCGACGCACGCGCATGACGCAAGTGTCCCCGCTCAGGGGTGGGTGGACCCCATCGACGGCTGGTGAAATCCGTCACCCACCGCGCTGACGCCCGAGGCCGGCGCCTGGTGGACTCCCGTTCCCGCCGCCAGCGCCGCGCCCATGAGGGCGAGGCCGAAGACGGTCATCGACATGGCCCGGCGGACGACGAAGGTCCGCCACATCCCGCTGCGCCGCTGGGCCGACAGCACCATGGCCCCGAAGCAGGCTTCGACGACCAGGGCGGCGCCGACGGCCACGACGAGCGGGCCGAGGCCGCCGGGTCCACCCAGCAGGATCGCCCCAGCCCCGGCGAGGGCCACAACCAAGAGCTTGGGCATTCCCATCATGTCGGCCACCCTGCCCCCGGGACTTGAGGAGGAAGTGATCCTGAGATGAGGGATCTGGGGCGGTGTGATCAGCCATGTCACTAACGCGTCTCTCCGCCAACGACCCCGACCCATGGGCGAGGTTTCGGTGCGCGGGTGTCTACCTCCTGCCTGGGTTCGCACTTCGGTGGGCGGGGAACGAAGGGACCACCCCGCCGGACGGCGGGAAATGTTGGACGACTCGGAAGGATCGCGACATGGCGACGGCAGCCGGAGCCAAGGTCCGGCGCACACTCAAGCGAGACGATGATGTCTGGGTGCAGCGCCTCGGACGGGCCGGCCTGGGCTCGCGGGGCGTGGTCTATCTGGTCGTGGCCTTTCTCGCCGCCCGGGTGGCATTCGGGGACCGGGGGGAGGAGGCCGATCGCCAGGGAGCCCTCCAGACGATTGCCCGTCAGCCCTTCGGCCACGTCCTGCTGATCGTTCTGGGCTTGGGTTTTCTCGGGTACGCCTGCTGGCGCCTGTTCACCGCCGCCACCAACAGGGGTCGGAGCGACGACGCCAAGTCGTGGGCAAAACGGGTGGCCGAAGCGGCCCGCGGCCTTCTCTATCTGAGCTTCGCTTTCAGCACCGCCAAGCTGGCGTTGTTCGGGAAGGCGACCAGCGGCGCCCAGCAGCAGGCCAGCTGGACGGCCAAGCTGCTGAAGCTCCCGTTCGGCAAGCCACTCGTGATCGCCATCGGCTTGGCCGTGATCGCCGGCGGCCTGGTCAGCATCTGGCGCGGCCTGGCCCGCAGGTTCGAGAAGCATCTGAAGGAGTGGGAGATCCCCGATGGCGTCGAGGGGGCGGTGAACGCGACCGGGTTGGCGGGCTTCGTCGGGCGCGGCGTGGCGTTCTGTCTGGTCGGCGGGTTCCTCGTCCAAGCCGCGTTGTCGTTCAACCCCCAGAAGGCCCGGGGCCTCGACGGGGCCCTCAAGAACTTGGCATCGCACCCCTACGGCACGGTCGTCCTGGCGGTCGTCGCCCTGGGCCTGCTGGCCTTCGGCGCGTATTCCATGGCCGAAGCCCGCTTCCGGCGGATCCTCGGCTCCTAAGCCCGCAGGTCGAATTGCCCGACCGCGGCCGGAGGTGGTCAGTACCGTCAGGTGGGTGCCGACCGAGGAGACTCCGCTCGAGGTGCCCGCGGTCGAGAGCCAGGCCCACCCCGGGGCCGCCCGATGGTGGCACGCCGTCACCATCGACGTTCGACCCCTGCGCAGCTCGAGGGAGTTCCGCCTGCTGTGGATCGGGCAATCGGTGTCGTTCATCGGCTCGCAGGTCGCGGCCGTCGCCCTTCCCTTTCAAGTCTTCAAGCTCACGCACTCGTCGCTGGCCGTCGGTCTGATCGGCGCCACCGAGCTGGCGCCAATGCTGATCCTCTCGCTCGTGGGCGGCGCCTTGGCCGACGCGCGTGACCGGCGCCGCATGGTTCTGACCGCCGAGGTCGGGCTCATGGTGGTGAGCCTCTTGTTGATGGCCAACGCTCTCCTGAAGCACCCGATGGTGTGGCCTTTGTACGCCCTAGCCGCGGTGGGCTCGTCGTTGGTCGCCCTGTCCCGGCCCTCGCTCACCGCCATGCTCCCCCGCTTGGTGTCGAAGGACGAGCTCTCCGGAGCCATCGCCCTCGAGACGGTCACCGGAGGCGCAGCCATGATCGCCGGACCCGCCCTCGCCGGCCTCCTGATCGCCAGTGTCGGCATGGCCACCACCTACGGCGTCGACGCCGCCTCGTTCGTGGCCAGCCTCGTCTGCTTGGCCTTGATGAAGGCAGTTCCACCGCCGGCCGACGCGCCCGCGCCGGGACTGCGGTCGATCATCGATGGCCTGCGCTACGTCCGGGGCAAGCCCGTGCTCCAGGGCACCTACCTCCTCGACTACGCGGCCATGGTCTTCGGGATGCCGCGGGCTCTGTTTCCGGCGTTGGCCCTTGGGCGCTTCGCCGGAGGGCCTCGCGAGGTGGGCCTGCTCTACGCCGCGCCCGCCGTCGGCGCCTTCCTGCTGTCGGCCACCAGTGGTTGGACGGGGCGCGTCCGCCGACACGGCCTCGCCATCACCATCGCCGTCATCACCTGGGGCACGGCCACTGCCGCCTTCGGCCTGAGCCACGACCTCTGGCTGGCCCTGCTCCTCCTCGCCGTGGCCGGCGGCGCCGACCTGGTGAGTGGCCTCTTTCGCATGCAGGTGTGGAACGAGACCATCCCCGATGCCTTCCGGGGCCGGTTGGCCGGTGTCGAGTGGGCCAACGTGGCCAGCGGCCCACTGCTCGGCGATGTCGAGTCGGGGCTGGTGGCTTCGTGGCGGGGACCGGGCTTCTCGGTGGTCTCCGGCGGCGTGGCCTGCGTGGTGACGGCCGTGGTGATGCTCGCCTTCCTCCCTGGCTTTGTGACCTACGACGCCCGGGCGGAGAGGCCGGCGCCGGCCGCCTGAGCCCCGGGGAGGACCATCGCCTCGGTGGCCTTGACCGATGCCCAGACCTCGGCGCCGGGATGCAGGCCCATGGCACTCACCGCGGCGGGGGTGATCTCGGCCACGAGGCCCACCTCACCCACCGTCCGGACGCGCACCCGCTCGGGCATGAGCTCGAGCTGGGTGATGCGCACCGGCCAGACGTTGCGGGCCGAACCTTCGGGCCGGGTCAGGTGAAGGGTGACGGCGCGGGGGTGAATCACGACCACGACGGGCCCAGAAGCCCGATCGGCGGTCGAGACACTGCCGCCACGGTCGAGCGTCACCTCATTGCCTGCCGCCGTACCCCGCACGACGTTGACACCGACGACCTCGGCCGCGAACGACGAGCGCGGTCGCTCGGCAATGGCCTCCGGCGTGTCATGCTGCATCACCCGTCCGCCCTCGAGCACCAAGATGCGGGTGGCCACACCCATCGCCTCGATGGCGTCGTGAGTGACGAGCAGCCGCGCACCGGGGAACGACGCCATCTCCGACCACACCAGGGTCCGCATGACGTCACGCTGGGCCGGGTCGAGACCGGTCAGCGGTTCGTCGAGCAGGAGGAGGCGCGGCTGGGGAGCCAGCGCCCGGGCCATCGCCACTCGACGAGCCTCGCCCCCTGAGAGCTGCGAGGGACGGGCCCGGGCCCGAGCGTCGACACCGACTCTCTCCAACCATGAGGCTGCCTCGGCGCGAGCGGCCCGCTTGCCGCTCCCGCCGGCCCGCAGCCCAAAGGCCACGTTGTCGAGGGCCGAGAGGTGGGGAAACAGGTGTGGGGTCTGGGCCACGTAGCCGATCCGCCGAAGCTCGACGGGTGTGTGACGGGACGAGGAGCCATCGCTCACCTCGTCGACTACCTCCCCGCCAATCGAGACCCGGCCGGCCTGCAGACGCTCGAACCCGGCGATGGCGCGCAAGAGGGTCGTCTTGCCCGCGCCACTGGGCCCAACGATGGCGAGTGTCTCGCCGTCGCCCACCTCGAGATCGGCGCGCAGGGATAACAGACCGTGGTCGACGGTCACCGCGGCGCGCACGCTCATGACGCGGTCAGCCACCGCTCTCGCAGCGCCACCAGGACGCCGAACGACACGGCCAGCAAC
>JAUTXA010000117.1 GCA_030838265.1 Actinomycetota bacterium
CATCTAGTCCTCAAACAGGATCGAACTCGAACCGGAGAAGGGTAGCAGTCCACGGCCTACGCTCCACAGTCCGTGCCCCAGCCCCCGCCCCTCGTCGCCATCGGCCCCGACCCCGTGCCCCGATGGATCACGGCGGCCATCACCGACGGCGGCGCCCAGATCACGAGCGACCCCGCCGAGGCCCAGGCCGTGGTGTGGATCAGCGCCCACGACGTGACCGGCTTGGTCGACCTCCTCGCCGAAGCCCCGGACGCCACCTGGGTCCAGCTGCCCTGGGCGGGTGTCGAGCACTTCGCGGCCCAAGGCGTCTTCAACGACGGAAGGACCTGGACCTGCGGCAAGGGCGTCTACGCCGACCCCGTCGCCGAGCTGGCCCTCGCCCTGGCCGTCGCCGGCCTCCGCCACCTCCCGACCTGGGTCACGGCCCGCACCTGGCTGCCCCAGGCGGGCCGCTCCCTCTACGACGGGAGGGTCACCATCCTCGGTGGGGGAGGGATCACCGCCTCTCTCCTCGACCTGCTCCGACCGCTCCGAGTCACGACCACCGTCATCCGCCGCCGCCACGAACCGATGGACGGCGCGTCCCGCACCACGACGCCCGACCACCTCCACGAGGCCGTGTCCGAGGCGGACGCCGTCTTCGTCGCCCTCGCCCTCACCCCCGAGACCCGCCACGTCATCGACAAGGACGTCCTCGACGCCATGCCCGACCACGCCTGGCTGGTGAACGTGGCGCGGGGCGAGCACGTCGTCACCGACGATCTGGTCGCGGCCCTCGAGAACCGCACCATCGGCGGCGCTGGCCTCGACGTCACCGACCCGGAGCCCCTGCCCGACGGCCACCCCTTGTGGGCCCTCGACAACTGCATCATCACGCCCCACACGGGCAACACCCAGGCCATGGCCCGTCCGCTGCTGTCGGCCCGCATCACCGAGAACCTCCGCCGATTCGCCGCCACCGGCACGACCGACCTCGTCGGCCTGGTCGACCCGTCCGCCGGCTACTAGAGCCACCGCTGGCGCTGACCGGTACCCTGCTGTCCATGAGACGGCGGATCAGCACCATCATCGTGCTCGCCATCGTCGCGGCCGTGACGGCCGGTGCCTGCGGGAGCAAGAGCAGCACGGCCAAGCAGGCGTCGTTATCGTCGACCACAACCACCGGGCGAGCGACGTCGACAACGGCCAAGCAGTACGTCCCCTGCACGCTGACCGAGGGCGAGGTGTCGAGCGCCGTGGGCTTCGCCGTCCACAAGGTGGCGCCGCCCAACGACCAGGCCTGCGACTATCGCTCGGCGACGGACGGCGGCGGCAGCGTCTACGTGATCATCAACCACTTCCCGGATGAGCAGTACGCCAAGAACACGATGAGCTTCGCCGCCGGCGGGAACAACCACCCCACCATCACCGAGGTGAGCGGCTTCCCGAGCTGGGCATTCACCATCGTGCCGAGCAACCCGGGCCAGGGCGAGGTCAACGTGGACCTGGGGGACCGGCAAGTTCTCGGGATCTCGATCAGGACGGAGTCGGGTACCGGCAACCCCGCCCCCGCCGCCGTGGCGCTCGCCCACAAGTTCGTTGCCTAGCTCGATGTCCCGAGTCTCGACCCTCGTCGCAATCGTGATCGTGACCGTCGCCGGATCGGCGGGGTGTGGATCGAAGTCGAGCTCGACGGCGAGCCGCCTCAGCCCCTCGACCACGACGGCGGCCGCCCGCATCTCGACCACGACCACGCCGAAGACCTACGACCCCTGCAAGCTCAGTGAGGCTGACGTCTCGAGTAGGGCCGGTTTCGCAGTGCGTATCAACGCGCAGTCCAACCCCGAGGTCTGCGACTACCGCAGCACGACTGGCGGAGGTGGCAACGTCTACGTGACGGTTTCGCCTGCCGACCAGGAGGGGGCCAAGACCGCCGTCCGCTACTGGCTCGCCGATGCCCACCCCACGTACACCGGGGATTCCGGATTCCCGAGTTGGGCGTTCGCCGCCGTACCTCACGCGGCCGGATACGCCACCAGCGCCGCCGATCTCGGCGGGGGACAGTCGGTGTGGATCGGGGTCAGGGCCGAGCCGCGCGACGGGAACCCGTCCGGAAGGGCCCTCGCCCTCGCCCACAAGTTCATCGGCTAGGTAAGGTCGGGTCCGGCAACACCGGCGGCCCTTCCCCTCGCAAACCGTTGACGCCCCGCGTCCACGCACCGAGGAGGGCGACGTGCCCCCGACCTACGACCACCTGGCCAGCGGCCAGCTCGGCCTCATCACCCGGGCCCAGCTGCGCGGGCTCGGCTGGACCGACCGCCAGATCGACCACGCTGCGTCGGTGGGTCGCCTCCTCACGGTCCGCCGCGGAGTCTTTCGTCCGTCTGGACTTGCCGAGGTCACCGAGCACCAGATCCTGGCGCCCATCCTGGCCAACCCGAGGGCGGGGCTGTTGGCATCGCATCGCAGCGCTGCCCTCGTCTGGGGCGTGAAGTTCATCGAGACCGACGCCAAGCCAACGCTCGTGTCGACGTCGCGGGTCCGCCTCGACGGCGTGTGCGTCCATCAGACGCGGGTCCTGCCCGCTGAGGATCGCGGCTGCGCGGGGGTCATCCCGGCGACGACCCCGGCCCGGACCTTGTGCGACCTGGCCGCCGAGCTCCATCCCACAGCCCTGCGCCTGGCGGTCGACGATGCCCGGCGGCGGGGCCTCGTCGACCTCTCCGACCTGCGCTCGACAGTCGAGCGTCTGCGAGCGGGCCACCCCGGCCGGCGGGGACTGGCTGCCATAGACGAATTGCTCCGCACCCATGAGGGGCAAACGAGCGCCGGAGGCAGTCGCCGCGAGCTCGACGTCTGGTACGTCCTGAGGCAGGCAGGGATCGAGCTCCCCGAGCAACAGCACCACGTGATCGTCGAGGGCGAGCGCTTCATCCTCGACTTCGCCTATCCCAAGTGGAAGATCGCCGTCGAGTACGACTCCTTCGAGTTCCATGGCCGCACCAGTGCCCAGTGGCGGCGACACAATCGGCGGCGGCGCGCCCGCGAGGCCGCGGGATGGCTCTATGTCTCGATCGTCGAGGACATGACCCCCGAGGAGATCGTGGCCGCGGTCTTGGAGGCCATCGCCCGTCGGAGCTGCCAATGAATCCACATATAGGGGGGTCAAGTGACGTAGCGGGCGGCGAAGCAGGCGAGAATGGGTGCTCCCCATGCCCAAGACGCCGCTCGACAAGATCCGCAACATCGCCATCGTGGCCCACGTGGACCATGGCAAGTCGACGCTGTCCGACCGCATCCTCGAGCTGACGGGGGCGGTGGACGCGCGGGACATGCGCGAGCAGTACCTCGACTCGATGGACATCGAGCGGGAGCGGGGGATCACGATCAAGGCCCAGAACGTCCGGGTCAACTGGCGGGACCACGTGATCCAGCTCATCGACACGCCCGGCCACGTCGACTTCGGCTACGAGGTGAGCCGCAGCCTGGCCGCGTGCGAGGGCGTCGTCCTCGTGGTGGACGCGGCCCAGGGCATCGAGGCCCAGACCCTCGCCAACTGCTTCCTCGCCCTCGAGTCCGACCTCGAGATCGTGGCCGCCCTCAACAAGATCGACCTCCCCGCCGCCGACCCTGACCGCTACGCCCAGGAGATCGAGACCGTCCTGGGCATCCCGGCCAACGAGATCCTGCGCATCAGCGCCAAGACGGGCCACGGCGTCGTCGAGCTCCTCGATGCCATCGTCGACCGCATCCCGCCTCCGCAAGGCGACGACACCAAGCCCCTCCAAGGCCTGATCTTCGACTCGTACTACGACCAGTACCGGGGGGTGATCAGCAGCCTGCGCATCGTGCACGGACGGCTTCACGCCGGGGCCCGTCTCAAGTTCATGCAGGCCGGCGCCACCCACGACATCGAGGAGATCGGCATCCGCACGCCGGTCCCCGTCCCCGTCAGCGAGCTGGGGCCGGGTGAGGTCGGCTACCTGATCGCCGGCATCAAGGACGTCGGCGAGGCCCGAAGCGGCGAGACCATCACCACCAGCGGGCACGGCGCGACCCAACCTCTCGAGGGCTACCGCGACCCCAAGCCCATGGTCTTCTGCGGCCTCTACCCCGTCGAGGGGGACGACTTCGCCGACCTGCGCGAGAGCCTCGAGAAGCTCCGCCTCAACGACAGCTCGTTCACCTACGAGCCCGAGACCAGCGGCGCCCTCGGCTTCGGCTTCCGATGCGGGTTCCTCGGCCTCCTCCACATGGAGATCGTGCGCGAGCGCCTCGAGCGGGAGTTCGACCTCGCCCTCATCGCCACCGCCCCGTCCGTCGAGTACATCGCCCACCTCACCAACGGCACCGTGCACGAGGTCGACAACCCGAGCGCCATGCCGGAGTCGAACCACATCGACCACATCGAGGAGCCCTTCCTCACCACCACCATCCTCCTGCCCAGCGAGTACACGGGGACGGTGATGGATCTGTGCCAGACCCGCCGGGGCGAGATGATCAAGATGGAGTACCTGAGCCCCGAGCGCATCGAGCTCATCTACCGCATCCCCCTGGCCGAGGTCGTCATCGACTTCTTCGACCAGCTCAAGTCCCGCACCAAGGGCTACGCGTCTCTCGACTACGAGCCGGCGGGCTACGACCGCTCCGACTTGGTGAAGGTCGACGTCCTGCTCAACGCCGTCCCCGTCGACGCCTTCAGCACCATCGTGCACAAGTCGAAGGCCGACGACTACGGGCGCCGCATGACCGAGAAGCTGCGCCAGCTCATCCCGAGGCAGATGTTCGACGTGCCGATCCAGGCGGCGGTCGGCGGACGCATCATCTCCCGTGAGACGGTGAAGGCCACGCGCAAGGACGTGCTCGCCAAGTGCTACGGAGGCGACATCACCCGCAAGCGCAAGCTCCTCGAGACGCAGAAGGAGGGCAAGAAGCGGATGAAGAACATCGGCCGCGTCGAGGTCCCTCAGGAAGCGTTTATCTCGGCCTTGCGCCTCGACGAGTAGGCCCGGTTGGCGAAGAACGCCATCAGGTAGAGCAAC
>JAUTXA010000124.1 GCA_030838265.1 Actinomycetota bacterium
GGCGTGCTGGAACTGGTTCCTGCCCCAGGACCAGGTGCGAGACCAGGGCGAGCCGGCCGCCATCGCCGGCATCACCCGCGAGGTCCTGGCCTCGACCCAAGGCGACGCCGACCGGGTCTATGTCGAGGGCGCCTCGGCCGGCGCCGACATGGCCACCATCATGGGCGCCGCCTATCCCGACCTCTACGCCGCCATCGGCGTCCTGGCCGGCTGCGCCTACGCCACGTGCACCGATCTTGACGGCAGCCAGGCCTACGCGGCCATGGGCGCCAACCACCGCGTGGTGCCCGTGTTCAACGTGCAGGGCACGTCCGACGCCCTCAACAACTACGCCATGGGCCGCCAGGCCACCATCCAGTGGCTGGGCACCGACGACCTGGCCGACGACGGCGTGGCCAACGGGTCGGTGGCCCAGACGGCAGCGGCCACCGAGACCCACGGCTTCGACCAGACACCGAGCCCCGGCAGCGGCGACCCCTGTGTCCGCAACCACCAGTTCCCCTGCGCCGGCGGCGTGATCGGCTTCCAAGGCACGTACCCCTACAACGTCGAGCACTTCGCCGACAGCCAAGGCTGCGACCTGGCCCAGCTGTGGACGGTGCACGGCCTGGCTCACGGCTACGCCGGCGGCGACCCGGCCGGCACCTTCACCGATCCTCTCGGCCCCGACATCACGACCGCGGCCTACAACTTCTTCCTCGCCCACCCCCGCTCGGGCGGCTGCCCGGCTCTGCCTTGATGGAGGCTTCTGTGCGCACCAATCGACGTGGACGGGTCAGGGCCTGCCTGATCCTCGCCGCTCTGCTCGGCGTGAGCGCCTGCACGGGGGCCAAGCTGCCCAACCAGGCGGCGGGCAAGCGGTCGAAGCTCAAGACGACCGATACGACTCTGACGCCAGCCGAGGCCGCGGCCCAGGCCACCACGGCGTCGAGCATCGCCGCCGCCCAGGCGGCCGCCGCGGCCAAGGGCGGCAAGGGCGCCGCCACCCAGGCCGCGGCGCTGGGCAAGAGCGTGGCCAGCGATGGGTCGAACTTCCACTCGACGCTGTTCTCCGACGCCGAGGATCGCATCGGGATCACCAACAACTCGATCACCATGTGCGCCCACGCCGCCCTCACCTATGCGGCCGCCTTCCACACCGACGTCAAGGACCTCAACGTCTTTTGGAGCTGGGTGAACGATCACGGCGGCATCTACGGCCGCAAGGTCACTGTCACCTACGAGAACGACAACTACGACCCGCAGACCGCGATCACGGCGGCATCGACGTGCCGGGACAAGAACATCTTCATGCTCCTCGGCGGCATCGGGTTCGACCAGATCCCGGCGGTGCGCGACTGGGTCGAGAACCTCACGTCCAAGCACCTCTTGTACCTGTATCACACGGCCAACGAAACGACCGGCAAGCGGTACAGCTTCACCGAGCTGCCCACCACGCAGTCGATGGGCAAGCAGTTCGCCCAGTTGGCGGCCGCCAGGTACCACGGGCAGGCGGTCGGCATCCTGAAGCGCCACAGCGACAACTGGGAGCCCGGCGTGACGGCATTCAAAGCCGAGGCCCGGCGGCTGGGAGTGAAGATCGTCTACGAGAAGGCCGTCGAGAAGAACGCCGCCAACTACACCCAGGAGCTGCTCGACGCCAAGGCTGCCGGTGCCCAGGTGATGTGGGGATGGGAGAACGCCCTGGCCGCCACCGAGATGGTGCAGCAGGCCAAGAACCAGAGTTGGAGCCCGAATTGGATGCTCTTCCCCTTCAACCTGACCAGTCAGACCATCGGCGACGCAGCCCTCGCCCCGAAGCTGTCGGGCTTGGCCATGTTCCCGGCCTTCTCCTACGGCGACTTCAGTGGCGAGTTCGCCAAGTACGCCGATGACATGAAGGAGTTCCAGGCCCAGTACGCCCAGTACGACGGCGGAAACAGCGGCGTCGATCTGCACAGCTTCGGCGGCGACCTGCTCTTCCTCAACTGGACGGCGCAGAAGGCGCTCTACACCCAGTTCCTGGCCTGCGGTCAGGACTGCACCCGCAACAAGTTCATTGACGTGCTCCACGGCTACAAGAAGAAGCCCATCTCGAGCTCGTGCTTCATCGACTTCACCCGCCCCAACACCCACCTGGGCGGCTACGCCGTGAACGTGATGGAGACCTACAAGAACCCGTCGGATGGCAAGGTCAACTGGCGCAACACCCAGACCTGCGTCGAGACGATCGGGTAGCAGCCCATGGGTCAGGTCCTCGTCCTCGGCCTCGTCTACGGGGTCATCTACTCGCTGTTCGCCGTTGGCATCGTCCTCGTCTATCGAGGCTCGGGCACGATCAACTTCGCCCAGGGCGAGATCGGCACGTTCGGCCTCTTCGTGGCGTGGTGGTTCACCACCGCCCATCATCTGCCGTGGATCATCGGCGCCGTCGCCGCCCTCGTGATGGCCGCCGCCCTCGGCGCCGGGTTCGAATGGGCCATCGTCAGCCACATGGTCGAAGCCAACCGGGTATCGGTGGCGGTGGCAACCATCGGGCTGCTGGCCTTCCTCGTCGCCTTCGAGGTCCGCTTCTTCGAAGGCGGCAACATCCGCAAGATGGTCGCTCCGATCAGGGGCACGGGCTGGAGCGTGTTCGGCGTGGTCGTCAGCCCGACGCAGATCCTGTCGTTGTTGGCGGCCGGCGCCCTCGCTGCCGGCCTCGCCCTGTTGCTGAAGAAGACCGACTTCGGACTCGGCGTGCTGGCCGCCGCCCAGGATCCCGTGGCTGTCCGCCTCGTCGGTATCCCCCTGGCTCGTGTCTCCGCCTTCGTTTGGGGACTCGGCGCCGCGGTGTCGGTGTTGGGCGCCCTGTTCATCGAGCCGACGATCGGGGTGTTCACCCCCGGCTTCGCCAGCGAGATGTTCATCAAGGGTCTCGCTGCCGCCGTGGTCGGCGGCCTCACCAGCCTCGAGGGTGCTTTCGTCGGCGGCCTACTCATCGGTTTCGTCGAGGTGGGCGCCAACCGCGTGTTCGACTTCCCCGGCGTGAAGATGTTCTCGATCCTGTTCGTCATGCTCCTCGTCCTCCTCGTGAAGCCCGACGGGCTGATGGAAGGCTTCAAGTTCCGACGGCGAGCGCTGGCATGACGTGGCTTCGCCGGATCCGTTTCCCGCTCCTGCTCATGGCCGGCGCCACACTCGCGCCGCTGCTGGGTCGAGCCGGCTTCCTCTCGGAGTCAAAGTGGCTCTACCTGGGCGTGGCCGTCACCTACGCGGCGGCCGCCCTGTCGCTCAACCTGCTGATGGGCTACGCCGGCCAGATCTCTCTGGGCCACTTCGCCCTGCTGGGGACAGGAGCCCTTGTGAGTGGCGTCGTCACCTCCGCCGATCGGGGTGGGCTGCCCTTCATGGTCGCCCTTCCCGTGTGCGCCATCGTCGGCGGCGTGGTGGCTTTCGTGCTCGGCCTTCCCGCCTTGCGATTGCGCGGGCTCTACCTGGCCGTGATCACGATCGGGTTCGCCTATGTGGCCGACCAGACCATCTTCAAGCTCAACTACCTCTCCCACGGCTCGGCCGGCATCCACCTGCCCCGCCCCTTGGTCAATACCTTCTCCTTCAGCCGTACGTCGGATTTCATGGGCATCCTCTGCGTGCTCCTCGTGGTCATCTGGCAGGTCGACCGCAACGTGACTCGGACCAAGCTCGGCCGGGCGTTCCACGGCATTCGAATTGACGAGTCGGTGGCCGCTTCGTTCGGGGTCGATCCGCGCCGCTACAAGTTGCTGGCCTTTGTGATCTCGGGCGCCATGGCCGGGGTGGCGGGCTCGATGTACGGCCACGTGTACATGTTCGTCAACAACGAGTCCTTCGGCTTCGAGAAGTCGCTGCTCTTGGTCATCATCGTGGTGGTCGGCGGGTTGGGCAGCCGAGCTGGAGTCATTGTCTCAGCCTTCTTCTACGCCCTCTTCGGTGTTGTCCTCACCCACATCAGCTGGCTGCACATCTTCCGCGGCTTCGACATTCTCATCGGCGCCGCGCTTCTCATGTACACCGTGTCTCGCCATCCCGGCGGATTGGCCCAGGCTTTCCAGGAGAGCCGCGATCGGGAGCGGCGGGGGACACCCGACGAAGAGGCCGAAGAGCCCGCGCTCCCCAAGCTGCCCGAGATGCCGCGGCCCAGCGGGCTCCCCGAGCGGCCCACGGTCGAAGGCCTCTCGGGCTCGGTGCCGGTGCTGGCCGCCCATGAGATCTCGGTCCGATTCGGCGGGCTGCAGGCCGTCAACGCGGCGTCGCTCGCCGTGCCCCGAAACAAGATCGTCGGGCTCATCGGCCCCAACGGAGCGGGCAAGACCACGATGTTCAACGCCATGTCCGGCTTGCTCAAACCCAACGCCGGCAAGGTCGAGCTCTTGGGTCAGGACGTCTCGGAGATGCCGGCCCACGCCCGAGCCCGGCTGGGGATGGGCCGCACCTTCCAGCTCATCGGCCTGGCTGGTGACCTCTCGGTGACCGAGAACCTGCTGCTGGCCCAGCACGTGGTCGCCAGCTACGGGGTGCTCTCGGCCCTGACCCAGATCGGGCCCAGCCGGAGCGTCGAGCGCGAGCTGCGGGACCGCGCCGCCGAGGCCATCAGCGCTCTGGGCTTCGAGCGGTTCGCCAACACGCCGGTCAAGCGCCTCTCGCACGGACAGCAGCGCATCGTCGAGCTGGGCTGCGTCCTCGTCACCGCTCCTGAGGTGGTCATGCTCGATGAGCCGTCGGCGGGGATGTCGCCCGGCGCGGCCGAGAACCTGGCCGTCCGCCTGCGCGACATGCGCGACGACCTGGGCCGCACGATCCTGCTCATCGAGCACAACATCCCTCTCGTGCTCGATGTGTGCGACGAGCTCTACGTCCTGTCGGGTGGCGAGATCCTGGCCCACGGCCTGCCCGACGAGGTCGTGCAGCGGCCCGATGTCATCGCCGCCTACCTCGGAGAGCCGGCGGCGGCGGCGATCGTCGAAGCCGAAGCCGAGGCCGAGGCCACGCCGGTGAAGGCGAAGCCCGCCCCCCGCAAGCGGACCCGCGCCGGAGCTGCGAAATGACCGAGCCCCTGCTCGCCGTCGAAGGCCTGCGAGCCGGGTTCGGCGCCACGACCGTTCTGCACGGGGTCGAGTTCTCGGTCAACGAGGGCGAGATCGCCGGCATCTTCGGCCTCAACGGCGCGGGCAAGAGCGTGACCATGAAGGTCCTCGCCGGCGTGGTCCCGTCGCGGGGAGGGCGCATCACCTTCGCTGGCCAGGACATCACTCGCCTCTCGGCTGAGAAGCGGGTGGCGGCGGGCATGGGCCACGTCCCCCAGGGCCGCCAGGTCTTCCCCGACCTGACGGTGGCCGAGAACCTGCGCCTCGGCGCCTACTTGCTGCGGCGCAAGGACAAGGCCCGCGCCGCCAGCCTTCTCGATGGCGTCTTCGACCGCTTCCCCGTCTTGGCCGAGCGCCGCGATCAGCTGGCCGGGACGTTGTCCGGCGGTCAGCAGGCCTCGCTGGCGGTGGGACGAGCGCTGGTGAACGAGCCGCGGATGATCTTCGTCGACGAGCCCTCCGCCGGCCTGGCCCCGCTGGTGGTGCAGGAGCTGTTCGCCACCTTGAAGCAGGTCGCGACGTCCGGGGTGACCATGGTGCTGGTCGAGCAGAACGTGAGCTTCGGGCTGCAGCTGGCCGACAAGGCCCACATCCTGCAGATGGGCCGCATCGTCTACTCCGGCGAGGTCGGCGCCCTCGATCAGCAGGCCCTCGCCGGCTACCTCGGCATCGGCCGCATGCTGGGCGGCGTCACCTCGTCCGCTCTGGCCGGGCGGCGCGCCCCGTCCCCGTCCCCCGCCATCAACGGGTCGGCGGCTGCGACGAGTGCCGAGGGCGAGGACCGCGTGCCCCGGAGCCAACGCCGCCGCCAAGCCCGCGCCACCTCCGGCTCGTAAGCCCACCTTGGGTTCTGGCACCAGATCTGGTCGCCGGGGCGACCAGATCTGGTGCCAGAACCGGGTAGTAACCCGGGCTCAGGTGCCGGCGATCTTCACGCCGGCTACGGCGGCGACGGCCATCCCGAGAACCAAGAGGGCGCCGGCCCGCCGGGTGTGCAGGAAGGCGATGGCCGCGAACCACAGGGGCCACACGGGGAAGCGGGGCGGCGGCTCGGCGGGACGGGGCTCGTCGAGCGACGTCCACACCTTCTTGAGAACGGGGAGGCCGCCCAGGGCGATCAGCGCCGGCCAGGGCAGGGCCCTGACCAGGACGCACAGCACGACCGTCACGTAGAACCCGACCATGAGGCCTTGGGTGACGCGGCGGGCCTTGGCCTCGCCCAGCATGACCGGCATTGTCCGGATGCCGAGGGGCTCGTCAAACGGGGCCTTGTCGATGTGCTTGCCCATGAGGACGGCGGTGCAGAGCAGGCCGTAGGGGATCGAGGCGGCGATGACCTGCCACGGGATGTGCCCGGTCGCGGCGTAGAAGGTGCCACCGACCATCAGCGGGCCCCACACGATGAGGACGTCGGGCTCGCCCAGGCCCCGCTTCTTGAGCCGCAGTGGGGGAGCGGTGTACGCCGCGCTGAGCAGGAACCCGCCGACGGCGAAGGCCACGACGGGCCAGCCCCGCTGGGTGAAGAGGACGAGCATGATGGCCAGGTCGATGACGTTGACGAAGAGGGCGGCCAGGCCGAGGCCCCGGCGGCTGATCATCCCCGACAGGACGGGGTGGGGCGCGTAGAGAGCCCGGGGGTACGAGTCGGTGTCGGAGCCGACCTCGACGTCGAACAGGTCGTTCATCAGGTTGTTGGAGACGTGAGCCAGGGTGATGCCGAGCAGAGCCAGGAGGTAGAGGCCCCAAGAGAAGCCCTTGGCCCGCACCGCCAGCAGCCCGGCCACGGCGCCGGCGGTCAGCGTCATCGGCAGCACCGCGGCCCGTGTCAGGACCAGCCACTTCGACACAACGTCGAGGCGGCCGGCGGGCGGGTTCGTAGTGCGCAGGACCTCCCGCCACTTGCTCAGCAGCGAGAGCTCAGACGTCCGGTTCTCAGCGACATCGACCATGGCCACACGCTAGATCCCGTCCGCCGCCAACACCGATTTCAGGCGGTCCGCCGATCAAGTCGATGCGGTCGGCAGCCAGCTCGGGCGGGAGGCTTCGAAGGTGTCGATGGCCTCGGCGTGCTGCAACGTGATGCCGATGTCGTCGAGGCCGTTGAGCAGCCGGTGGCGCGTGAACTCATCCATCGGGAACGAGGCCTCGAGGCCGATGGCGGGGGCCGAGACGAGCCCCTTCTCGATCTCGATGGTGATCTCGAGGGACGGGTCGTCGGCGACCGCGGCCAGCAGGCGGGCGCCGACCTCGGCGCCGACCTGCACCGGCACGAGGCCCGCCTTGGTCGAGTTGTTGCGGAAGATGTCGCCGAAGCGAGGCGAGATCACGGCCCGGAAGCCGTAGTCCGTCAGGGCCCAGACCGCGTGCTCGCGCGATGAGCCGGTGCCGAAGTTGGGCCCGGCCACGAGGATGGTGGCGTCGTTGTAGCGGTCGTCGTTGAGGGCGAAGGTGCGGTCCTTGCGCCACGCCCCGAAGAGGCCCTCGCCGAAGCCCGTCCGCTCGACCCGCTTGAGCCACTCGGCGGGGATGATCTGGTCGGTGTCGACATCGGACCGGTCGAGCGGCATGGCCGTGCCGGTGATGGTGCGGACCGGTTCCATCAGTCGAGCTCCTGAGGTGTGGTGAACGTCCCCTTGACGGCGGTGGCGGCAGCGACGGCGGGGGAGACGAGGTGGGTGCGACCGCCAGGACCCTGGCGGCCCTCGAAGTTGCGGTTCGAGGTCGAGGCGCTGCGCTGGCCCGGTGCCAGCTTGTCGGGGTTCATGGCCAGGCACATCGAGCAGCCGGCCTCCCGCCACTCGAAGCCGGCGGCCGTGAAGACCTTGTCGAGGCCCTCGTCCTCGGCCTGGGCCTTGACCCGCATCGACCCGGGGACGACGAGGGCTTGCACACCCGGTGCCACGTGACGACCTTTCGCCACCAAAGCGGCGGCCCGCAGGTCTTCGATGCGGGAGTTGGTGCACGAGCCGATGAAGACGATGTCGACGCCGACGTCGCGCATCGGGGTGCCGGCGGTGAGTCCCATGTAGGTCAGGGCCCGCGCCGCGGCCTCGCGCTCGGCCGGGTCACCGAAGTCGTCGGGCGACGGGACCCGTCCGTCAATGGGGACGACCTGGCCCGGGTTGGTGCCCCACGAGACGTGCGGCACCAATGACGCGGCGTCGATGGCCACCTCCTTGTCGAAGGTGGCGTCGGCGTCGGTGACCAGCGCCCGCCACTCGTCGAGGGCCGCCTCCCATGCCGCGCCCGTCGGGGCGAAGCGCCGTCCCTCGAGGTAGGCGAAGGTGGTGTCGTCGGGTGCCACCAGTCCGGCCCGGGCGCCGCCTTCGATCGACATGTTGCAGATCGTCATGCGCCCTTCCATCGACAGCGACCGCACCGCATCGCCGCGGTACTCGATGACCGAGCCGATGCCCCCGCCGGTACCGATGCGGCCGATGATGGCCAGGATCAGATCCTTGGCCGTGACCCCGGCCGGCAGGTCACCCTCGACGGTGACGGCCATCGTCCCCGGCTTCTGCTGCGGGAGGGTCTGGGTAGCCAGCACGTGCTCGACCTCGCTGGTGCCGATGCCGTAGGCCATGGCGCCGAAGGCCCCGTGGGTGGCGGTGTGACTGTCGCCGCACACGATGGTCATCCCCGGCTGGGTGAGGCCGAGCTCGGGCCCGATGACGTGGACGATGCCCTGGTCGCGGTGGCCCATGGGGAAGAGAGTCACGCCGAACTCGGCGCAGTTGGCGGCCAGGACCTCCATCTGCTTGCGGGAGATCGGGTCGGCCACCGGCTGGTCGATGTTCAGGGTCGGGACGTTGTGATCCATGGTCGCCACCGTCAGGTCGGGCCTCCGCACCCGGCGTCCTGCCAGGCGCAGGCCCTCGAAGGCCTGTGGCGAGGTGACCTCATGGATGAGATGAAGGTCGACGTAAAGGAGATCGGGTTCGTCGACGCCCTCGCGGACGACATGGCTGTCCCACAGCTTCTGGGCCAGGGTCGACGCGTAATTGGTGCTGTCTCTTGCTACCGCTCGCCCCGCTTGCAGCGAAGGTTGGGGGTGGGCGGGTGTTGCGGGCGAGGCTTTGGTTGAGGGCATGGGCGGGGCCCAACTCTACCGGCCGTCGAGCGGCTTCGTCCGTGGAGCTTGTTCAAAGCAACGGTGGGGAATTTGTGATTTACGCACAACTGAAAGGCCCGCAGCTTCGTTACTATGCAAAGTCCAATGGTTGCCAACGGCCGCG
>JAUTXA010000130.1 GCA_030838265.1 Actinomycetota bacterium
GGCGACGCAGCCGTGACCGGAGGGCACGCCAAGGAGCCACCGACGAGGAAGAGGCCGTCCTCGCGTGGACGACCGGAAGGCGCGAATGGTGCAAGGGTGGGGGCATGAGTGATCCCGTCGATCCGCAGTCTCCGCCTCCGCCGCCCGTCGAACCCGTGCCGGTGTACAAGCCGCCGACCGCCAGCGAGCCGACCTTCGCCGAGCCCGCAGCCACCTCGTGGGCGTCGGCCGACCAACCCTCGGCCCCGGCGCTCGACGAACCCACACCCGAGCCGGTCGACGACCAAGACGACCAAGACGACCACGACGAAGACGACGCCGACTACCCGGTGCGGCGCACGGCCCCCTGGATCGGCATGGTCACGGCCACGGGGCTCGGCCTGGCGATCATCGCCGTCGTCGAGGTCGTGATCTTCATCTCCCAGGGCCTGTCGACCCAGGCAGCCGGCATCAGCACCATGCTGCGGATGGGCGGCGGCTTCTACAGCAACCTCGACAACAGCCAGCTCGAGATCCTGCTGCTGCTCGCCACCATCCTGCTCGTCCTCCCCGCCATCGGCGACCAAGGCACGACCGAGGGCCAGGACCGATCGGCCGCCCTCGGGTTCGCCTTGACCTCCGCCTTCGCCGTGATCATCGGGGTGGCCGCCGTCCTCGCCGTCCTCTTCGAGTTGAAGCTCTTCCACCTCCAGTCCCCCGGCCAGGCCCTGCCCAGCCAAGCTCGCCGCCTGCTCGCCGGGTACCTGGTCCGCCACCTTGGCCTCTCGGTGGTCGTGCTGGTCGCGTCGCTCGGCGCCATGAAGGCGCGGTTCGCCCCGCCCGCTGAGGTGGCTGACGACCCGGCCCTGACCGAGGCCGCATAACCCCGTTGCTGTACCAGCGCCCTCCTACCCTGGGGGCGTGGAGCAGGGACTGACCCCGGCGCAGGACAACGTCCGGCGCGACCTCATGGCCGCCGGCCAGCCGAGGCCCACCTTCGACGACGGCCTGGCCCGGTCGCTTCGCAACCAGCTCACCGAGGCGACCGCGTCGATCGCCGAGCGCCTCGAGCTGTTGGGCACCGAACTCGTGGTCCGCAAGGCCGACCTGAGCCGGGTCCACCAATGCGAAGGATGGTCCGAGGCCGAGCAGGCCGAGGGCTTCCCGGGATGGACCCCGGCCCGGGCCAAGGGCACCATCGCCCACAAGGCCGTCGAGCTGTCCGCCTTCATCGCCGAGGGCCACTCGCGTCCCCCGCTCGAGCTCGTCGACCTGGCCATCGACCGCACCATCCAGGACGGCGACGACTACACGCCTCGGCCCTGGCTCCTCGAAGCCAGCGCCGTCGAGCTGGGCGAGCTGCGCTCGGGGGCCAACGACCTGGTCGCCAAGTTCCTCGAGTCCTTCCCACCGCTCAAGCCGAAGTGGCGGCCCCGGCTCGAGTCACCCGTGACCCTCGACCTGCACAACGGCACCATCTCGCTGCGCTCCCGGGTCGACCTGGCCCTGGGGCGGGCCGAGGGACGCGAGGCCCACGTCCTGCTCGTCGACTTCAAGAGCGGACGGGCCCACGCCGGCCACGTCGACGACCTCCGCTTCTACGCCCTGCTCGAGACCCTGCGCTCGGGCGTTCCGCCCTTCCGGGTGGCGACCTACTACCTCGACGCCGGCACCTGGTCCCACGAGGACATCGACATCGACATCCTCGCCTCGGCCACCCGCCGGGTCGTGGCCGGCGTCACGAAGCTGGCCGAGCTGCGGATGGGCGAGCGGGCGCCCACCCTCACCGCCGGGGCGGCCTGCGGATGGTGCCCGGCGCGGCTCGGGTGCGAGGCCGCCGACGCCGCGGCGGCGGCCGAAGCCGCCTTCGACTGACCGCGGCGCGCCACCAACCGACCACCTACCGGGTCGGGGTGGTGACGACCAGGGACCGGTGGGAAGATGCTCCCGATGACCGCTGAGGAGCACGTGAAGGAGGCGACGCGCACGGGCACGCTCGTCCACCTCCCGGGCCTGAGCCAGGAGGCCGGGCCCGACCGCGACCCCCGCCTCAGCGACGTCGACGAGTGGGGGCGCTCCGAGCGGATGCGCGCCCTCGCCCGCCGCCTCTACGACCCCCTCTACCGCCGCTGGTTCCGGGTCGAGTGGGAGGGCCTCGAGAAGATCCCGACCGACGGCGGTGCCCTGCTCGTCGCCAACCACGCCGCCGCCCTGCCGTCCGATGCCCCGGTGATCATGCACGGCATCGAGGAGGAGCTGGGCCGCGCCGTCTACGGCCTGGCCGACCACCTCTTCAAGTCGATCCCCGTGGTCGGCACGATGTGGTCTCGCACCGGTGGCGTGGCCGCCCACCCCGAGAACGCCTACCGGCTGCTGCGGGAGCAGAAGCAGCTCGTCCTCGTCTTCCCCGAGGGAGCCAAGGGGCCAGGCAAGACCTACGCCGAGCGCTATCGCCTCCGCCGCTTCGGACGGGGTGGCTTCGTCGAGATCGCCATGCGGGCCGGGGTCCCCGTCGTCCCCATCGCGGTCGTCGGGGCCGAGGAGTCGATGCCCATCCTCTTCAAGCTGCCGAGCGTCGCAAAGTCCCTTGGCCTCCCTTACTTCCCCATCACCGCCAATCAGTTGGTCTTCGGGCCCATCCTCGGAAACGTCATGTACTTCCCCGCCAAGTTCAAGCTCAAGGTCCTCGACCCCGTGCACTTCGACGTGCCTCCCGATCAGGAGCGTTACTCGAAGAGCAGGGTCATGGACGAGGCCGAAGACATCAGGGTCAGCCTGCAGGACACGCTCTACGAGATGCTCAAGGCCCGGCAGTCGGTGTGGTTCGGCTGATGGGCAAGCGCGTCCTCATCACCGGCCTCGGCACCTTCTGGGGCAGCCGCATCGCCCAGCGCCTCGAGGCCGACCCCGACGTCGATGTCATCGTCGGCCTCGATGCCGTCGAGCCCACCATCGCTCTCGAGCGCGTCGAGTACGTCAAGGCCGACCCGAGCTACTCGATCCTCAGCCGCATCGTGAAGGCCACCCAGGTCGACACGATCCTGCACACCTTCCTCGTCGTCGACTCGACCCACATGAGCGGGCGCAAGCTGCACGAGATCAACGTCATCGGCACCATGAACCTGCTCGCCGCGGCCGGCGCCCCCGAGAGCTCGGTGCGGCAAGTCGTGGTGAAGTCGTCGTCGCTGATCTACGGCTCGTCGTTCCAGGACCCGGTCTGGTTCCGAGAGGAGACGCCCCGCGTGCGTTCTCCCCGCAACCGGGTCGAGCGCTCGCTGCTCGAGGTCGAGGGCTACCTGCGCGACTTCGCCGAGGACAACCCCCACGTCGCTGTCAGCCTGTTGCGCTTCTCGAACGTCCTCGGCACCGACATCGTCACGTCGATCTCAAAGGCCCTCGAGCTGCCGCTGACCCCGTCGATCCTGGGCTACGACCCCCTCATGCAGTTTCTCGAGGAGGACGACGTGGCCCGGGCCATCGAGTTCGTCATGGCCAACCAGGTCCCCGGCATCTACAACGTCGCAGGGGACGGGCGCCTGCCCTGGAGCGAGGTGGCGTCGATGTGCGGCAAGCGCCTCGCCCCCCTTCCACCCCTCTTCACCCACTGGCTGACGAACCCGTTGGGTCGCCTCGGCGTCGTCGACATGCCCCCGGAGCTGCTCGATCTCCTGCGCTACGGGCGGGGCATCGACAACCGCCGCCTCAAGCGGGCCGGGTTCAACTACCGCTACACCTCGGCCGGCGCGGTCGAGAGCTTCGCCCGGGCCCAGCGCCTCCGCCGCTCGGTCGGCGAGAACTCGAACCCGAGCTACCGCTACGAGCGCGACGTCGAGAACTTCTTCCGCCACTCCCCCGCTGTGGTGCGCGACCCGGCCCAGTGAGCAACCTGCGGGTCGAGGTCGACGAGGGGGTCGCGGTCGTCACCCTCGACGACCCCAAGCGGCGCAACGCCCTCACTGCCTCGCTGGTCGACGAGATCGTGGCCGCCTTCGACCGTCTCGAAGCCGACACCTCGGTCGGCGCGGTCGTCGTCACCGGCGCCCCGCCCGCCTTTTGCGCCGGCGCCGACCTCGGAGACTTGGGCGCAAGCCAAGGTCCCGGGCTGCGGGCCATCTACGAGGGCTTCCTGCGCGTGGGCCGCTCGTCGCTGCCCACCATCGCCGCCGTCAACGGCGCGGCGGTAGGGGCGGGGATGAACCTCGCTCTCTGCTGCGACCTGCGGCTGGCGGGACGGGCCGCCCGCTTCGACACCCGCTTCCTGAACCTCGGTCTCCATCCCGGCGGTGGCCACACCTGGATGCTCCAGCGCGTCATCGGCGAACAGGCGGCCAAGGCCATGACTCTGTTCGGCGAGGTCCTCGACGGTGAGGCGGCCGCCGGCTGCGGCTTGGCGTGGGGCTGTGTCGACGACGAGCAGCTGCTGGCCGCCGCTCGCTCCCTCGGTGCCAAGGCCGCGTCAGTGCCGCGCCAACTGGCCCAGCGGACCAAGGCCACCCTCGCCGCCGTGGCGTCCGTCGACTCCCACGACGAGGCCGTCGACATCGAGCTCGAAGCGCAGCTCTGGTCGTTGCAGCAGCCCTTCTTCGCCGAGCGCCTCGCCGCGTTGAGGGCCAAGGTCTCCGGCCGCTAGGGACCTGTCCTCCTAGCGTTCTGGCACCAGATCTGGTCGCCCTGACAACCCGATCTGGTGCCAGAATCGACGGGGTCAGAGCTTCGGGATGAGGAACTCCTCGAGGAACCAGCGGCGGCGCTCGTCCCACTCTTCGGCGGTGATGGCGTAGCGGACGTGGTCCTCCCAGGTGCCGTTGATCTCGAGGTAGCGCAGGGCCACGCCTTCCTCCCGCAAGCCGAGCTTCTCGGCCACCCGACGGCTGGGTTGGTTGCGAGGGATGATCGCCACCTGCACCCGGTGCAGTGAGAGGTCCTCGAAGGCGAAACGGAAGATGACGGCGACCGCTTCGGGTGTGTAGCCCAGGCCGGCCTGGGACTCGTCGATCCAGTAGCCGACGTAGGCGTTCTGGAAGGGGCCGCGCTGGATGCCGCTGAGGTTTATCTCACCGACCAGCTGGCTGCCGACGTAGATGCCGAACCCGTAGCCACCTCCGAGCTGGCGCTCGC
>JAUTXA010000155.1 GCA_030838265.1 Actinomycetota bacterium
TGGGCCGCGAAAGAGTCCTCGGGGTGCTGGTCGTCGGGGGATTCGAACGACTCGAGGGACTCGACGGCGCCGGATTCGACGGGACCGGCACCTAGCGACGTGGCCGCGGCGGCCAGCGATTCGGCCAGACGGGCCGCCGAGGCCGCGGCCTCGGCCACAGCCCGACCCACCGGCGCCGGGTCGAAGCGATCAGCCTCAGCCGCGACCGGGGCCGCAGCCGCGGCCGCCGAAACGGCGGCCTCGACCTCGGCGGCCCTCGCCGTGGCCTCCTCGGCCCGGCGGCGGGCACTGTCGCGCTCGCCTTCGAGCGAGGTCACCTTGCGGGCCAGGGCGTCGAGCTGCTCCTCGGCGGCCCGCCTAGTCTTGCGCTCGGCCGTCAACGCCGCGGCCGATGCCTCGATCTCGGCCCGGGCCACGGCCAAGCGGACCTCGACCTTGCGCAGCGACTCCTCGACCGCCTTGAGGCGACGCTGAGCCGAGCGCTCCTCGGCCTCCGAATGCGAGGCCCCGGCTTCGGCGGCCCGTTCGGCGGCCAACGCCGCGAGCTCGTCCTCCCAACCCTCGGGCCGGGCCAGGAAGATCCACGAGGCCCGGGGCGAGCCCTCCTCGACCGCCGCATCGAGCACGCGGAGGCGAAAATCCTCGTTGCCTTCGACGGTGCGGCGAATGGTCGCCAGCGCTGTCGCCGTCAACCGGTCGCCGGCGAAGCGCAGCAAGGGCCGAAGGGCGGTCGGCGCCGCCACCTTGGGCGTCGCGGCCTCGCCGATGCGGGCCACCTCGAGGGCGAGCTCGAGGGCCGGACGAACGACTGCGTCGGGGACAGCCGCGGCCGTGGCCGTCAGACCTCGGACTCGGAGAGGGCCTCGACCGACGCCCCTGTGCCGCACCAGCGGCAACTCACCGCATCGACCGACTCGGTGAGCACCTCTTCGTCCTCGACGGTCAGCTCGCCCCCGACCGTGAAGTGGTGGAACGCTCGGGTTTGGCGGGTCGAGGTCACGTCGAACCGGGTGAGGTTGCCGCACGCGTTGCAGCGGTAGCGGGAGGCAGACACGAGGGCAAGAGTAGTCTCGCCCTTCCATGAACCCGAGGCTGCGGGCCGTCTGCGACCTGACCATGGCGAACTCCCGGGAGTACGCCGGGCTGCACGACTACGACGGCCAGGTCCAGGACCTGAGCCCCTCCGGCCTGGCCGCCGGAGTGGCGGCGCTGGGCAAGGGCCCGGCCGAGCCCGACGTCTTCGACGAGGCCTTCCTGACCGCCAACGAGACGGCGTTGCGCACCACCTACAGCGACCTCGAGTTCCACCGCCGGAACCCCCTCGCCCATCTCGGCAACCTCGATCTGTCGTGCTACGAGCGCGACTACGCGCCCGCGGACGAACGCCGAGAGGCCCGCCGCCGCCACCTCGCCGCCTGGCCCGACGCCATCGACGGGTCGATCGAGTCGCTCGACCAGGTGCCGGCCCCGGTGGCCGCGGCCCTGCTCGTCGCCGTCCGGGGCCTGACGGCCGACATCGACGCCGACGATGAAACCAACGCCGCCGCGCTCGCGGCCCACACCCGCTTGGTCGCCCACCTCGAGGCCTCGGCCCGCGACGGCGACCCCGACGCGTCGATCGGCGCCGACGCCCTCGCCCGAACACTGGGCGAAGGCGAAGCCACCGTCGTCGACCTCGGCCCGCTGGCGGCGGCCGCCGATGCCGAGCGGGACCGGCTGCGCGCCCTGCTCACCGACTCGTGCCACCGACTCGATCCCGATGCCGACCCCGGTGAGCTCTTCGCCCGGCTGGCTCGCGACCACCCCGATCCCGAGGGCATCTATGCCGAGGCGCGCGCCCAGATCACTGAGGCCACCGCCTTCACCATCGAGCGCGACCTTCTGGGGGATCCCGGCGGCGAGTGCCTCGTCGGGCCCGCGCCACCCGCTCGCTCGTGGGCCATGGCCATGATGTCGCCGGCCGCCCCCTTCGAAGCCGACGCCCCGTCGTGGTACTACGTCACGCCGCCAGACCCAAGCTGGCCGAAGGACGAGCAGGAGGCCTGGCTCCAGGTCTTCAGCCGCACCACCCTCCCCGCCATCACCGTGCACGAGGTGACCCCCGGCCACTACGCCCACGGCCGCTACCTGCGCACCCTCACGAGCGACGTGCGCCGAGCCCTCGGCTCCTACGCCTTCATCGAGGGATGGGCCCACTACTGCGAAGAGCTGTTCGTCGAGGAGGGCTTCCGGGCCGACGACCCGCGCTTCGCCATCGGCATGGCCGTCGACGCCCTCATCCGCGTCACCCGACTCGCCGTCAGCATCGGGGTCCACACCGGAGCCATGACGGTCGACGAGGCCACGGCCCGCTTCGAGCGCGACGCCTTCCTCGAGGGGCCGGCGGCGCGCAGCGAGGCCAACCGGGCCACCTTCGACCCCGGCTACGGCAGCTACACGTGGGGCAAGCTCGCCCTGCGCGACTTGAGGGAGAAGGCCAAGACGCAGTGGGGCGCCGGGTTCACGCTGCGCCGCTTCCACGAGGCCGTGCTCGACCTGGGCTCACCCCCGATCGGCCTGCAACACCACGCCCTCAACGGCTGATGCCGGGGCCAGCAAACACCTGTTCTTGCCGCCGAACGCTTGTTCCCTTACCATCGGGGGATGCAGCGGTCGTTCGATGACCTGGGGACACCGCTCTGTGACGTGACCTTCGTGGTCGTCGACCTCGAGACCACGGGGGGCGCCCCGGGCGCCCACGCCATCACCGAGATCGGGGCGGTGAAGCTCAAGGGCGGCGAGTGCCTCGGCACCTTCCAGACCCTGGTCAACCCGCAGGCCCCCATCCCCCCGGCCATCACCTATCTCACCGGCATCACCCAGTCCATGGTCCTGCCCGCTCCCAAGATCGACGAGGTCCTGCCCGCCTTCCTCGAGTTCGCGGGCGACGCCGTGCTGGTGGGCCACAACGTCCGCTTCGACGCCAGCCACCTGAACGCCGCCCTGCGCGCCCATGGCCGGGCCAAGCTCCACCAGCGCATCGTCGACACCTGCGGCCTGGCCCGCCGCCTCGTGCGCGATGAGGTGCCGAACTGCACGCTCTCGACGTTGAGTGAGTACTTCCGCGTCGGCCACCGCCCGACCCATCGGGCTCTCGACGACGCCCTCGCCACCGGCGAGCTGTTGCACTGCCTCTTGGAGCGGGCCGGCACCATCGGGGTCACCGGCCTCGACGACCTTCTCGCCCTCCCCACGGTGAAGGGCCACCCGCAGCTGTCGAAGCTGAAGCTGGTGACGAACCTGCCCCGCAAGCCCGGGGTCTACCTGTTCCGCGATCGCAACGGACGGGTGCTCTACGTCGGCAAGGCCGTCGACATCCGGCGCCGGGTGCGGTCGTACTTCAGCGGCGACGAGCGCCGGAAGGTGGGTCAGCTCCTGCGGGAGGCCGAGGCCATCGACCACATCGTGTGCTCCGGCGAGCTCGAGGCGTCTGTCCTCGAGGTCCGCCTCATCCACGAGCTGGCGCCTCGCTTCAACCGCCAGATGAAGCGTTGGAAGAAGTACGCCTACCTCAAGCTCACTCTCGACGAGCGCTTCCCGCGGCTGAGCGTGGTCAAGGCTCCAAAGGCCGGCGACGGCTGCCTCTACCTCGGGCCCCTCGGCTCAGCAGGGACGGCCCGGGCCGTGGCCGACGCCATCGAAGCGGCCACACCAATCCGTCGTTGCTCGGCCAAGGTCACCAAGACGCCGCGGTCCGCGCCGTGCGCATCGGCCCAGCTCGGCGTGGCCGCCTGTCCCTGCGCCCACGCCATCTCCGAGGCCGACTACGCCGCCATCGTGGCTCTCGTGGTGCGAGGGCTCACCCGCGAGCCTGCGCTCCTGCTCGCGCCCCTTGCGGCCAAGATGACGGCCTTGGCCGCGGCCGAGCGCTACGAGGAGGCCGCTACCGTGCGGGACCGGGCCGGGGCGCTGTCCCGGGCCCTGATCCGCCAGCGCCGCATCGACAGTCTCCGCCAGGCCGGGCGCCTCACCGTCGAGATCCCCGGCGAGGGAGGCGCCGTGCTCGACCACGGGCTGCTCGTCTCGGCGTGGTCGGGCGACCGGTCGGCGGCGTCCGCCGAAGCCCTGCCGCTCACTACCGAAACGGCGACGAGTGACGGCCCTGTCCCCCGCCACCTCATCGACGAGCTGGCCTGCGTCGCCGCCTGGATCGAGGCCAAGGCGGCCCGCATCAGGCTGGTCGCGTGCGAGGGCGGCCTGGCCCTGCCCCTG
>JAUTXA010000159.1 GCA_030838265.1 Actinomycetota bacterium
GATCTCGTCCCGGGTCTTGGTTCGGTCGAAGCGGTAGGTGCCTTCGTCTTCCCAGCGGGCGCGCCACTTGGCCTCGAGGCCATCCAGCGATGGTTTATCCGGGACGCCCGTGCTCATTGCCCGGTTACCTTACGAGAGTGCTCCGCATCCACGACACCGCAATTGGAGAGGTCGTCCCCCTCGAGCCGCGGGACCCGGGCAAGGTGTCGCTCTACAGCTGCGGACCCACCGTCTACGACGTGCCGCACATCGGACACGGCCGCGGCTACCTCGTCTACGACGTGCTCGTCCGCTACCTCGAGTGGACGGGCCTCGAGGTGCTGCACGTCCGCAACATCACCGACATCGACGACAACATCATCAATCGGGCCAACGAGACGGGCCGTGATCCGGGTGATGTGGCGGTCGAGTTCGAGGCCGCCTTCTACGGCGCCCTCGATGCCCTCGGTGTGAAGCGCCCGACCCACGACCCGCACGCCACGGCCTACGTCGACGGCATGGTCGCCCTCATCGGTGAGCTGGTCACGCGTGGGCTGGCCTATGAGACCAGCGACGGTGTCTACCTCGACGTCGAGAAGGTGCCGGGCTACGGGCTGCTGGCCCAGCAGCGCCTCGAGGACATGCGGGCCGGTGCCCGGGTCGAGGCCAACGACGAGAAGCACTCGCCCGCGGACTTCGACCTCTGGAAGAAGGCCAAGCCGGGAGAACCGACCTGGCCGTCACCGTGGGGCGACGGCCGACCGGGATGGCACACCGAGTGCGTGGTGATGTCGCTCGACCTACTCGGGGACGGGTTCGACCTCCACACCGGTGGCCTCGACCTGAAGTTCCCCCACCACGAGAACGAGCGGGCCCAGGCCGTCGCTCTCGGCCGCGAGTTCGCCCGGCATTGGATGCACCACGCCTTCGTCGAGGTCGAGGGCGTGAAGATGTCGAAGTCGCTGAAGAACTTCACGTCGCTCGTCGACCTGCTCGAGCGCCACGATGCCCGGGCCTACCGCCTGCTGGTGCTGCGATCGCACTACCGGTCGCCGATGGTCGTCACCGCCGACACGATGAGCGACGCCGAGTCGGCCCTGGCTCGGCTCGATGGTCTGGCCCGCCGCTTCCCCGCCCCCCGCGCTGCCGAGGTCGACGATGATGCCGTCGTGCGCTTCCGCGCCCTGGTGGACGACGACCTGGGGACGCCGGCGGCCATGGGGTTGGTCTTCGATCTCGTCGGGAAGGCCCACGCTGCGGCCGACGCCGGCGACGTCGAAGGAGCGGCCCGGTTGGCGGCCACCGTCATCGAGCTCACTGGTGCCCTGGGGCTCGAGCTCGACGGCGTCGGCGACGTCGTCGACGACGTCACGGCGCGACTCGTCGCCGATCGCGATGCGGCCCGCGCCGACCGCGACTTCGCTCGTGCCGATGCCCTGCGCGACGAGCTCGTCGGCCTGGGCTGGACGGTCGAGGACACCCCGGCCGGGACCCGTGTCCACCGGTGACATTGTGGGTCATACCTGTTACCGTTCGCGTTTGAGGGAACGTAGCTTGAACGCACGACGCAGTCGCACGACCAGGTAGTCCCCTCTTCATATCAGCAAAAACAAAGGGGAACGCCGACGTGGCGACCGGATCAGTGAAGTGGTTCAACTCGGAGAAGGGCTATGGGTTCATCTCCCAGGCCGACGGAGAGCCGGACGTTTTCGTCCACTTCTCCGCCATCGACATGGCCGGCTACAAGAGCCTCGAAGAGGGTCAGGCTGTCGAGTTCGAGGTACAGCAAGGGCCCAAGGGTCTGCAGGCAGCCAGCGTCCACCTCGTCTGAGGTCGACATAGCCGTCTGAGCTTTTCGTTCGGGCACGTCCGTTTCGCCGTCAGGCGACCGGGCGTGCCCGTTCGCTGTTCCCGGGCCCTCGGCTCGGGTTGCTACGGAGCTCGGGGTTGCTACGGAAGGGTGACGGTGTGGTCGCCCAGGACGGAGCCCGAGGTCGACACGCCCACGCCGGTCGAGGCGGGGGGCGCCGGAGGGGTGCAGCCCGCGGTCGTCGTCGCCACGGTCACGCCCGTGCAGCCGTCTCCCACCGATGCCGCGACCGACACCGGTCCGAGGTTGAGGCCGAGGTTGGCCTGGACCGCGGGGCCCGAGGCGGGCTGGGGCGGCGGCGTCGAGTCCGGGGTTGGTGCGACCGGGGGCGGAGCGCTGTCGAGCCCGCCACTGCTGTCGGTCAGGCTGCCTCCGTCCGCCGCCCCGCCCGAGCCGACGTTGGAGACGGGCGTGATGACGAAGCCGTCGCCGGGGAAGGCGCGTGAGCTGTCGAGCGAGATGGCCGACCGCTGGTCAAGGCTGGCCGGGGGCACGACGTTGCGGGGCCCGGCCAGCTGGCGCGGCTGGGGCGGGCGGCCGGCGCCGGGCTGACCGGTGACACCGAGGCCGATGACGCCGAGGGCGAACAGCCCGGTCGTGGCGACGGCGAGCGGCCGCTCGAGGTTCATGACCTTGGCGGCCACGCCGCCGGGCAGGCAGCGGATGGACTTCACCGTGCCGGCGGCCAGCTTCCACTTGCTCAGGGCCATGGCGCCGAGGACGAGGGGGATCGGCAGGGCGGCCTTGCGCAGGGCTGGGCCCAGATCCTCGAGCTCGGCCTGGCGCTGCCGACAGTCGGCGCAGCCCGCCAGGTGCTGGTCGACCTTGGCCACCTCGCGGGGAGCGAGGGCCCCGGCCACGTAGGCGCCCAGATGCTCGACGGTCGTGCGACAGCCCGGGTCGACCTCGCCCTTGAGATGGGCCTGGAGGAAGCGCTCCCGCAGGCCGGCGCGGGCTCGCACCGCCAGCTGGGACACCCCGTTGGCCGACAGCCCGAGGAGGGTGGCCGCGTCGCGGGGCGCCATCTGCTCGACCTCGGTGAGCCACAGCACCGATCGCCAGCGCTCGGGGAGGCTGCGGAAGGCGGCGGCAGCCAGCGAGGAGTCGATCCCGTCCATCATCCGGTCGGACGGCGTCGGGTTCGTGTTGGCCAGGGCGTCGAGGTCGATGGTCTCGGACGGGCGCACCCGGCCGCCCCGGAGCAGCTCGTCGATGGCCGCGTTGCGAGTGGCGGCGAGCAGGTAGGGGCGGAAGGCGTCGCCCCCGGAGATGCGGCCCGCGGGCAGGGCCTGGAACACACGCGTGAAGGCGTTGGCCACCGCGTCGGCCGCGTCGTCGGGGTTGCCGGCGACCGCCTGGGCCACGCGCCAGGCCGCTTGGGCATGGCGCTTGTAGAGCTCCTCGAAGGCGGCCGTATCTCCGTTGGCAGCCTGTTGGGCCAACGTCCCGTCGGAGACCACTGTTGCGTCCCCGTCGGCGCCCCTGGTGCGAACCATCTTCATGTGGGCAACCTCCGCTCGGACCTGCTCCTGCTGCTTCTCTCTCTTCGCCACGGACGGTGGGAGT
>JAUTXA010000160.1 GCA_030838265.1 Actinomycetota bacterium
ACGCCACGGCCAAGAAGGTCAAGGACCTCAAGCTCGACGGCGTCCAGGCCCTCTCCGAGCCGAAGCGCTTCCTCCCCGCCGGCGACCTGGCCACCAACGTCCTCGGCACCGTTGGCCTCGACAACCAGGGCCTCAGCGGCCTCGAGCTGCAGTACGGCAAGCTGCTGGCCGGACGGCCCGGACAGCTGCTGGTCGAGCGCGACCCGGCCGGTCGCGACATCCCTGGCGGGGTTCGCCGCTATGTGCCCTCGGTCCGCGGCTCCGACCTGGTGCTGACCATCGACCGCTCGCTCCAGTACGAGGCCGAGAAGTCGCTGGCCGCCGAGATCATCACCTCGAAGGCGAAGGGGGGGATGGCCGTCACCATGGACAGCCGCACCGGCGAGATCCTGGCCATGGTCAACCTGGTGGCGGGGGAGCACGAGGGCGACGCGCCGCGGCCGGCGGCCAACAACGAGGTCGTCACGCTCCCGTACGAGCCGGGCTCGGTGAACAAGCTCATCACCATCTCCGCCGCCCTCGAGGAGAAGGCGGTCAAGCCCAGCGACAAGCTGATGGTGCCGACCAGCGTCCGCATCGGCCCGGCCACGTTCTCGGAGCACGACCCGCACCCGACCCAGGAGTGGTCGATCACCGACATCGTGGCCAACTCGTCGAACGTCGGGTCGATCATGATCGCCAACAAGCTGGGCCGGGACAACCTCGACCGCTACCTGCGGGCCTTCGGGTTCGGGAAGCGGACGGCCCTCGAGTTCCCGGGTGAGACGGCGGGCATCCTGAAGCCGGCCAACCAGTGGTACTCGACCGACATGGGCTCGATCCCTATCGGCCAGGGCGTGGCCGTGAGCCCGCTGCAGATGATCGCGGCCTACAACACGGTGGCCAACGGCGGCGTCTATGTGGCCCCCAAGCTGGTGAAGGCGGTCATCGACGGCAAGGGCGTCGAGCGGGCCACGGCTCCCTCGGCCAGCCGCCGCGTCGTGTCGGCGGCCACGGCACGGGAGATGACAGCCATGCTCAATGAGGTCGTGCGCAAGGGCACAGGCAAGATGGCCGCCATCAACGGCTACACCGTGGCCGGCAAGACGGGCACCGCTCGCAAGCCGCTCGAAGGCGCGGTCGGCTACAAGCCGGGCGCCTACATGTCGAGCTTCGCCGGCTTCGTCCCCTCCGAGCGCCCGGCCTTCACCACCCTCGTGATCCTCGACGAGCCCATCCCGATCTACGGCGGCCTGGTGGCGGCACCCGTCTTCGCGGCCGTCAGCCGCTACGCCCTCCGCGAGTTCCGGGTCCCGCCTCCTCCGCCCGCCGCTCCCACCGCCGCCCCGGCCCTGTCGGCCAGCGCGGCCAAGCCGGTCGGCGAGATCGACGCTGCGGTCGATACGACCACTACGCTCGGCCCGTCATCAACTCCCCCGAAGCCCTGAGGACGCGCTGATGCGACTCGACCAGCTCCTGGCGGGGGTCGACGTCGTCGAGGTCAGGGGGGAGCCGGCCGCCGTCGACATCATCGCCATCACCCACGACTCTCGTACCGTCGCGCCGGGGACCCTGTTCTGCTGCGTCCCCGGCACTCACACCGACGGCCATCAGTTCGCGGGCCAAGCCGTCGCCGCCGGTGCGCCCGCCCTCATCGTCGAGCACCTCGTCGACGTGGCCGCCGGCGTCTGCCAGGTCGTGGTCGCCGACGCCCGGACAGGCATCGGCCAGGCCGCCGCCTCGCTGCACGGTTGGCCGTCGCGCGACCTCATCGTGGCCGGGGTCACGGGAACCAACGGCAAGACGACCAGCACCATCTTGCTTCAGTCGATCTTCCGGGCATCAGGCCTCGAGGCCGAGGTCATCGGGACCCTCAACGCTCCGACCGGCGGGCCCCCGAGCACGCCCGACGCGCCGGTCCTGCAGGCCCAGCTCGCCGCCTTCCGCGACGCGGGCGTCGGGGCCGTCGCCATCGAGGTCTCGTCCCATGCCCTCGATCAGCGCCGGGTCGCGGGCACCGAGTTCGCGGTCGCCGTCTTCACCAACCTCACCCAGGACCATCTCGACTACCACGGCGACCTGGAGTCGTACTTCGAGGCCAAGGCCCGCCTTTTCGAGGCCGATCGCTCGAGGTCGGCGGCCATCAACATCGACGACGCCTACGGGCAACGCCTCCTCGAGCGCTCCGACGTCGAGCGAGTCGAGCCCTACTCCATCCGCGATGCCGAAGAGCTGCGCGCCGACTTCAGCGGAAGTCACTTCGTGTGGAGGGAGACGGCCATGGCCATCCACCTGCCGGGCCGCTTCAACGTGGCCAACGCCATCGGCGCGGCGACGGCCGCATCGCTCGTCGGCATCGAGCCCGACGCCATCGCCGTCGGCCTCGATCAGGTGGCGTCGATCCCGGGCCGGGTCGAGCGCCTCGACCAAGGCCAGCCCTTTGCCGTGATCATCGACTACGCCCACAGCCCGGACGGGCTCGAGCAGCTGCTCGGTGTGGCGCGCGTGCTGGCGGGGGAGCACCGGGTGATCGCTCTGTTCGGCTGCGGCGGCGACAAGGACCGCGGCAAGCGACCGCTCATGGGAGCCGTCGTCGACCGGCTGGCTGACGTTGCCGTCGTCACGTCCGACAACCCGCGGTCTGAGGATCCGGAGACGATCATCAAGGCCATCCTGGGGGGCATGCAGGGCCGGGCCGAGCTGGTGGTGGAGGCCGATCGGCGGGCGGCCATCGCCGCCGCCGTCGCCGCGGCCCGCCCCGGCGACGTGGTGGTGGTGGCGGGCAAAGGCCACGAGACGGGGCAAGAGATCGGGGACACGATCGTGCCCTTCGACGACCGAGACGTCACCAGAGACGCCCTGGTCGCGACCGGGTGGGGGGGCGCGGCGTGATCTCGCTCCTCACATCCGGTGGCATCGCCCTGCTCGTCTCACTCATCGGCACGCCGCTGCTCATCCGCTGGTTGCAGGCCAACGGCATCGGCCAGCAGATCCGGGAGGACGGCCCTGAAGGCCACGTGACCAAGGCGGGCACACCCACCATGGGAGGGCTCATGATCGTGGCCGGCGCGTTCGTCGGCTACGTGGCCGCCCACTTCCGCCGGGCCACCCTCTTCACGCGCAGCGGCATCGCCGTCATCCTGCTCATCGTGGCCTGCGGCCTCGTCGGGCTGATCGACGAC
>JAUTXA010000259.1 GCA_030838265.1 Actinomycetota bacterium
CCCGTCGGCCACGCCGGGCGAGCGGGAGGGGGGGTCGTCGATGCCCATCGCCGCCATCGCCACCCCCGAGCTGGCCCGCTTCCTCGGCGCCACCGACGCCGACGTCGCCGCCCTGGCCTCGGGCAAGGGGATCGCCTTCGGCCCCGCGTCCTACGGCCCAACCGCCAACGTCCGGATCTCGACCGCCCACCTGGTCCCCGAGCCCCCCGGCTTCCCGTCGCCGGCCCAGCTCAACGGCCCGGAGCGCGTGCGGGTCGACCTCTCGAACCCGGTCGACATCAACAGCCTGGTGCGGCGGCCGAAGCTGGCGGCCGATGCCGTGCCCGCCGTCCTCATCCCCCGCAGCGCCCTGGCCCGGTTCGACCACCCAGTGGTGAGCCAGGGCCTGCTCCTGCAGTCGGCCCGGCCGCTCACTGCCTCGCAGCGCGACGCCCTCGACAACACCCTGGCCGACGTCATCGACCAGAGCTCCGGCATCGGGCCCAGGTTCTTCCCCGGCCCGCCGATCATTCAGTGGTTCCACCCGGCGTCGTCGATCCGCACCAAGCTGCAGGCCATCCTCGCCGCCGCCGCCCTCCTCTTCACCCTGGCCGTCGTGGCGGTGGCCCTCGCCCTCGAGGGCGCCGAGTCCCGCGGCGAGCGCGACGTCCTCGTCGCCGTCGGCGCTCCGCCCCGATCGGTGGCCAGCCTGGTGGCCGTGAAGGGCGCCACCCTGGCCGCCGTGGCCATGGTGCTGGCGCTGCCGATGGGGATGGCGCCGTTCGCCGTCCTCGCCCGGACCTCGACGCCCCACCGTCCGATCGAGATCCCCTACCTCGTGATCGGCCTGCTGGTGTTCGTCGCCCCCGTCGTCGTCGGGATCACCGCCTTTGTCACCAGCTCGCTGACGGCCCGCCTCTCCCCCGTCACCGCCACCCGCCTCTCGGCCGACTAGCGACCGTCGCCGCCGCGCTCTTCGAGGGCGGTGCGCAGGCCTGTCTGGATGAGGGTCATCGTCACGTCCGAGCGCGTCCGCTCGAGGACGGCGCGCAGCGAGTCGACCGTGCGGCGCAGGCCACCGACCATGGCGTCAGGGAAGTCGATGGTGACGAGCGCGTCGTAGACGTCCTCCATCTCGCGCATGAGCTGCTCGGCCCGGTCGAGGTTGCCCTCCCGCATGCGGTCGAGCAGGTGGCGGCGCAGCTCGGACGCGGCCTCGGCCATGCCGTTGAGCCAGGCCGGGGCCTCGACGCCGACGTCGGCACACGACGGCAGCGGCAGCCCGTCCACCATCGCCGCGCACAGGACGGCCTCGGCGTACTCCTTCTCGGCGTCGTGGAGGAACCCGGCGAAGAAGATGGCGGGGTGGTCCTTCAGCGCCGACTGGGCCTCGCGCAACGCCACGCGGGCCTCGTCGGTGAGGGCGGCGGCGTCGTCGGGCTGGAGGCGGTGGATGGCGCGGATGGCCCGTCCGCAGGCCCGGATGGTGCGCCGGCACGCGGCCAGGCCGGCCTCGCGGGCCCGGTGGGCGGCATCGAGCTCGGCGCGGACCGGCTCGATCAGCTGGAAGAGCTCCTCGCCGCGGGGCCGGTCGGCCACCGGTGGCCTAGTTGGCCGAGCGACGGAGGAGGAGGGCGGGCTCGGGGCCCTGGGCGCCCGGCAGGAAGCGGAGCTTCATCTCCCGCTCGGCGGCCGCCGTGCGCAGGCGCACCAACAGGGCCACGTAGCCGACGAAGACCAGGTCGAGGATGAGGTGCAGGTAGAGCAGGGCGGCGAACGACGGGATGAACGACAGCACGAGGGTGCCGACCATCGAGGCGAGCAGGCCGAACAGGACATCGCGGCGGCGCTTCAGGGTGCGGGCCCGGCGAGCGGCGTCGGCCGAGTTGGTGACGGGACGGGCCGAGCGGGCGGGCTGGTTGTAGGCCGCGGTGCGGGCGCGGAAGGCGGCCGGCATCGAGCCCAGCAGGCCGCCGCCGCGGGCGTCGCGCAGGCTGTTGGCCGGGGCGACCGTCGAGGGGCCGGTGCGCTGCAACACGTGGAGCCGGTTGCGGAAGTCGCTGATCGAATCAGCCGGTCGGCCGTCGGCCCGATTGCGGATGATCGGGGGGACCAGCACTGCAGCCCAGATGGCCGCGAGGATCAGCAGCAGCACGACAGTGGTCAACGCTCCTCGGCCTGCCTTTTCTCTCGGGGACGGTAACGGGCCTTGGCCCCAGCGCGGTGGATGGTCTATTCGGGCCTCGACGTGACCGGACCTGCTTACTACGGGGTCCGGCGGCCTTCAAACTGTTGCTAGCAAAAGTTAGCAGTTGGCCCCTTCACACTGCCAACTGGCGCGGAAATCGACGCGGTTTCGGTCGATTTCCGCGCCAGTTTGCACGAGAAGGACGCTACAGCGGGTCGCTGAGGTCGTCGGCCAGGTTGTCGGCCAGATTGTCGGAGAAGCTCAGGGGCTCCTCGACGGTATCGAACGACGAGTTGCCGTCGGCCGCCTCCCGGCGCCACACCCCTGACTGGCCTCCCGTCTTCTCCCAGAGGCAGAGCTCGCCGATGGCCATCCCCCGGTCTTGGGACTTGCACATGTCGTAGATGGTGAGGGCCGCGATCGAGCAGGCGGTCAGGGCTTCCATCTCGACGCCGGTTCGGTCGACCGTGTCGACCTGGGCCTCGACCTCGATGAAGTCGTCGCCCAGGTGGAAGTTCACGTAGACCGAGCCCACCAGCAGGGGGTGGCACAGGGGGATGAGGTCGGATGTCTTCTTGGCCGCCTGGATCCCGGCCACCCGGGCCACATTGAGCACGTCGCCCTTGCTGACGGCATTCGAGGCCACCATGGCCGTGGTCTCCGGCTTCATGAACACCTTGCACCGGGCCATGGCCCGTCGGTGGGTGGGCTCTTTGGGCGTGACGTCGACCATCCGGGCCCGGCCCAGCGGATCGAGGTGCGTGAAGCGGGGCCCGCGGTCGGTCATGGGTGGAGTCTAGATCCGACGTCCGCGCCCACGACTGCTCCACCCCTCGTCCGCGTCCGCGCGCACGCGTCTCGCCCACCCCCCAGGGTCGAGGTGATCCGACGGGAGTCGCATATGTGGGCCTGTGGGAGCCCCTGGTAGAATTGGCCGAATTAACTCGAGGCTGGGGGTCGCGGGAATGCTGGGACTGGGAACGAACGGGAGCAGCGCGCGAAGGCTGCGCCTTGGTGCGCTGGCGATGGCGCTGATCGGAGCTGCGATCGCCCAGGGCCCGGCGAGGGCAAGCACGAGCTCAGCTCCGACGATGGAGCAGGCGGCAGCGATCCGGACCGGGCTGGCTCGCACGCTCGTCAGCGCCGGCGCCCCTGCCGGGCAGCTCGGCCAGATCCTCGCAACCTCACCCGCCGGGACCGCACCGTCGAGCGGGACTCCCACCGGTGCCACTCCGTCGACCACCGCCTCATCGACGCCGATCTCGGGCACCCCCGAATACGTGTCAGCTGCTGGCGACCTCGACGGCGACGGCAAGGCCGACGTGCTGGCGACCACCCAGGGCGATGACGTCTTCGCGGTCCAGGCCCGGCGCGGCACCGACGGGAGCCTCCTGTGGACGCAGCAGTTCGTGGGCGCAACCAACGTGGTCGCGGTGGGCCTCCCGTCCAGCACCGGCGCCGCGTTCCCGGCGACCGTCGGCCAGAACAACAAGCCCGGCGTCATCGTCGCCCAGTACGTCGAGACCTATGGCGGGGCGGTGCAGCACACCGACCTTCGCCTCATCGCCCTCGACGGAAGCGGTGACCTGACCTGGGCCCGCGTCTACTCCGGTCCCGTCGGCGGGAGCGCCAGCGGAGTTTCGTGCACCGACAGCGGGTGCTACCCGCAGGCATCCGCCGGCCTGTCCCGGCCGGTGTTCGACGGGCTGCTGAACGCCACCGGCGGTCCGGCCACCGATGTCCTCGTCCACCAGTCGGTCGGCTACACGGTCGACAACGGCAGGAGCGCGACGTTCCAGTACGAGGTGCTCGTCAATGTCATCAACGGCGACGACGGGTCCGAGGCTCGCAATCCGGCCGTCACGATCACTGGCGACCGGGTGAGCGTGTTCCCCGGCCGCGACCTGTCGGGCGACGGCCTCAGCGACTACCTGATCGCCTGGGCCCACCAAGATCAACCCGTCCATCTCTCGGCCTTCACCGGTCGCGGCAACGCGTTGTGGACCAGCGTCGAAACCAACTCCAACCCCTACGGGTTCGACTACGCCTCCCTGGTCTCGTGGGCGGGTGACATGAACGGCGACGGGACGCCGGAGCTGATCGCTCGCGTGCCGGCGCAGGTCGGTTCGACGCCCGATCAGTACGCAGTGATCAGCGGTGCCAACGGGACGACGCTGTTCTCCGCGGCCGCCGACTGGATCGGCACCGGTGACGTCGATGGCGACGGTCGAGCCGACCTGATCACCGCCGTAGCGCCGACATTGACGGCACCCGCCCTGACGACGACCGCCTATGACGGCGCCGGCCAGCAGCTGTACTCCGTCGTCCGGAGCTTTCCGGCCGGGACGCAAGGCTCCGCCCGCTCGGTCGGCGATGTCGACGGCGACGGTGTCGCCGATGTCTCGTACTTCGCCGAGCAGCGGGGAGCGACGAACCAGCTGGTCGAGCGGGGCATGATCACCGGCCGCCTCGGGACGCCGCTCTGGACGGACGCGACCCAGCGGCTCGTGGGGTACTCGCTCGGCGGCTCAGTGGATGGCGCCGGTGACGACCTCTACGACGTCAGCTATCCAGCGGCCAACCCGAACGCCACCGTCACGGTCATCGACGGCGCGACGGGTGCGGTCGTGTGGACGACCTCCATCTACGGCGTCCAGAGCCTCGTGGCCCACGACATCGACGGCGACGGCCGCTGCGAGGTGCTGGCCAACGTGCTCGAGGACCTCGGGCGTGGTTTGGCGCCGGCGCCCTTGGGGACGCTGCTCAGCAGCAGTCGCTACCACCACCGTCACGGTGAGGTTCGCTCGACCACTGGTGCGCTTCTCTGGCGCACCTGAGGCCCGTCCTACGACGTGCATCGGTCGGTGGCCGCCGCTGCCGACCTGACGTGAACGTCAGCCGCCGATCTGGCTCATGCTCCGGGGGGGCTTGACGAAGGTGACCTTCCCGATGGAGTGGCCAGCCCACTTGCGGGCCACCTCGCCGGACATGGCGGTGGCCAGATCGTCGTCGGACCCGCCGCCGCGCAGGACAGCCCTCAGGTCGACCTCGTCGACCGCGAAGAGGCAGTTCTGGAACGTGCCCTCGGCCGTGATCCGGACCCGGTCGCAGTTCCCGCAGAAGGGCTCGGTGACCGACGCGATGACGCCGAACTCACCGCCGCCGTCGAGGTAGCGGTAGCGGGCGGCGGGCTCGGGGCCGTGCGAGACCGCCTCGATGGGGTAGACGGCCCCGATGGCGGCCACGATCTCGGCCGCGGGCACAACCTGGTCGAGGGTCCAGGCGCCGTCGGCGTCGAGGGGCATGAACTCGATGAACCTCGGCTGCACGCCCCGGTCCCGTCCGAAGGTGGCGAACTCGACGGCCTCGTCGTCGTTGACCCCCCGGATCATGACCACGTTGACCTTCACCGGGTCGAACCCGGCGGCGAGAGCGGCGTCGATGCCGTCGAGCACCTGGTCGAGGGCATCGCGACGGGTGAGGGCGACGAAGCGGTCGGGCCGCAGCGAGTCGAGCGAGATGTTGATGCGCTTCAGCCCGGCCCGGCGCAGCTCGCCGGCCAGGAGGCCCAGGCTTGTCCCGTTGGTGGTCAGGGCCAGGTCGACGCCGAGGGCCGCCAGCTTGGCCACCAAGACAGGGAGGTGGGCCCGCACGAGAGGCTCGCCGCCCGTCAGACGGATGGACTCGACGCCCCAGCGCTCGACGGCCACCCTGGCAATGCGCTCGATCTCCTCGAAGGTGAGCACCTGGTCGCGCGCCAGCCACTGCATCCCCTCTTCCGGCATGCAGTAGGTGCACCGGAAGTTGCAGCGGTCGGTCACCGAGATGCGCAGGTCCTTCACGACCCGGCCGAAGCCGTCGACGAGCGGAGCAGGGGTCATGACCCCCTCAGTCTTCCACCAACCGCAGGATCTCGACGTCGGCCCCCGCCTCGATCCCGTCGCCATCGGGCACCACGGCGAGGGCATCGGCCCGGGCCATGGCCACCAGAAGGTTCGACGACTGGGCGCCGGCGCTGCGCACATGGAGTCGCCCGTCGGTATGCCACGCCGCGGCGGCCCGGACGAAATGGACCTTGCCGTCGGGCTTGCGGGCGAACGCCTCGTCGGCCACGGCCACGATGCGAGGGCGATCGAGGCGGTCATCGGGCAGCCCCATCATCCGCCGCAGGGCCGGGCGGGCGAACAGCTCGAAGCTCACGAGGGACGACACGGGGTTGCCGGGCAGCCCGAACACGGGGATGCCGTCGATGAGGCCGAAGGCCAGGGGCTTGGCCGGGCGGATGGCCACCTGCATCCAGCTCATCGCTCCCCCACCCCGGCGCTGCAGGACGGCCTTGACGTAGTCGAAGTCGCCCATACTCACCCCACCGCTGGTGATGACCGCGTCGCACCGGGCCAGCCCGTTCTCGATGGCCGCCTCGATCGAGGCCTCGTCGTCGCGCGCCACGCCGAGGTCGATGGTGGCGAAGCCCGACTGGGCCAGCGAGGCCAGCAGGGCGGGACGGTTCGAGTCCCGGATCTGGGCCGGGCCCAGCGGGCTACCGTCGGCCACGAGCTCGTCGCCCGTCGACAGCACGCCCACCACGGGGAGACAATGCACGAGGGCCGTGGTCAGGCCCAGGTTGGCCAGCACGCCGATGTGGCCCGGGCCGAGGCGGGTGCCGGCCGCGAACACGATGTCGCCCTCTCGCAGATCCTCGCCCGCGGGGCGGAAGTGGTCGCCCGGACGGGCCGGCACCTCGACGGTGACTGCCGCCCCGTCGGCCGACGTCGAAGTGCGCTCGACCATCACCACCGCGTCGGCGCCGGGTGGGAGTGGCGCGCCGGTCATGATGCGCACCGCTTGGCCGGTGTCGACCTCGACCCCCACCGCGGCGCCGGCCGCGAGGGTGCCGACGATGCGCAGCTCGACGGGCGCCGCCGCGGTATCGGCGGCCCGCACCGCGAACCCGTCCATGGCCGAGCTGGCGAAGGGAGGCACGGCTTCGCCCGCCACCACCGTCTGGGCCAGGACCAAGCCGAGGGCGTCGGCCAGGGGCGCCTCGATCGGAGGCAGGGCCGGGCAGGCGCCGACCACTCGGTCCCTCGCCTCGGCGAGGGAGATCACACCAGCTTCTCGCGCTGAACCAGGTCGGTGAGGAAGGCGCGGAACTCGGGCCCGATATCCTCCCGCTCGAGAGCCAGCTCGACGGTCGCCCGCAGGTAGTCGAGCTTGTTGCCGACGTCGTAGCGGCCCTTCTCGAACGTGAAGCCGTAGACGGTCTGGTCTTCGATGAGGATGCGGATGGCGTCGGTGAGCTGGATCTCGCCGCCCTTGCCCGGCTTGACCTGCTCGAGGGCGTCGAAGATCTGCGGGGTGAACACGTAGCGGCCCATCACCGCCAGGTTCGAGGGGGCCTCGTCGGGCGCCGGCTTCTCGACGATGTCGCGGATGCGGATCAATCCGTCGTCGGCCGCCTCGGGCTCGACGCAGCCGTAATGGGAGATCTCGCTGGGCGGGAACTCCTTCAGGGCCACCACCGACCGTCCGTAGTGCTCGTAGACCGACAGCATCTCCTCGAGCACCTGCGAGCGCTCGTCCATGATGTCGTCGCCCAGCATCACGACGAAGGGTTCGTTGCCCACGTGCTGGCGGGCGACGGCGACGGCGTGACCGAGGCCCTTGGGGTCGCCCTGGCGCAGGTAGTGGATGTCGGCCATGTCGGCGATGGCCCGCATCTCCTTCAGCTCCTCTTCCTTGCCCTTGGTCTCGAGGTAGTGCTCGAGCTCGAAGGACCGGTCGAAGTGGTCCTCGATGTTGCGCTTGCCCCGGCCGGTGATGACGAGGATGTCGCGGATGCCGGCCCGCACCGCCTCCTCGACGACGTACTGGATGGCGGGCTTGTCGACGAGGGGGAGCATCTCCTTCGGGGACGCCTTCGAGGCCGGCAGGAACCGGGTCCCGAGTCCCGCCGCCGGGATCACCGCCTTCTGCACCCGCTGGTTCATTGCAGTGACCTCTCCTCGCCCCGGGCCAGTCGGGCGAGGTTACTTCGGTGACGCCCGACGATGAGCAGGACGACGCCCACCACGCCGGCGATCTCCCACGCCGGACGACGGGCCACGACCACGCCGATGACCAGCACGACGGTGGCGGCCAGTGACCCGAGGCTGGCCTTGGTGGTCACCTTGGCGACGACGAGCCAGGCCACCGCGCACGCCGCCGCGATGATCGGAAAGGCGACGATGGACATGCCCGCCCCGGTCGCCACGCCCTTGCCGCCCCGGAAGCGGCGGGTGACCGGGAAGCAGTGGCCGACGACCGCGGCGATGCCGCACGCCAAGGCCAGGTGGCGCCCGCCGACGGCCAGGCCCACACCGGTGCTGACCAGCCCCTTCACCAGGTCGCCGGCCAACACCGACGCCCCGGCCCGGCGGCCGGCGAGGCGGTAGACGTTGGACGCGCCGGGGTTGCCCGAGCCCTCGGCCAGGACGTCGCGGCCCCGGCCCCGGGCGACGAGGGACGCGGTCGGGAAGGTGCCCAACAGGTACGAGCCCACCACGAGGCCGGCGGCGCTGAGGGGGCCCACGAGGGCAATGGTAAGGCTCGGCGGCCGCGGTATCATTGGCACTCGACTGGTCCGAGTGCTAACGCCAGCCACCGGAGGACGCCGCACCGATGCCCACCTACGAATACGCCTGCAAGAGCTGCGGGGAGCACCTCGAGGTGGTCCAGTCCTTCAAGGACGACCCCCTCACCGAGTGCCCCAACTGCGGCGGGATGCTGCGCAAGGTGTTCGGCGCGGTAGGCATCGCCTTCAAGGGCAGCGGCTTCTACAAGACCGACAGCCGGAGCAAGTCTTCGGCCGCGGCGGCGGCGTCGAGCTCGTCGTCCGCTGACTCGAAGTCTTCTGACTCGAAGTCCTCTGACTCGAAGTCGACATCCTCAGATTCGAAGTCCTCGTCTGACTCGAAGTCGTCGGATTCAAAGTCCTCGGACTCGAAGTCGTCATCGTCTTCTTCGTCGGACAAGAAGCCGACCTCCGCCGCCTCCTGAGGGTGCCCCTATCCGGCGGCATCGCCCGCCGCTAGCCTCGGCGCCGACGGCGCTTCCCCCCTCGCAGTCCCTCTGCCCTGGGAGCGCGCCATGCGCCGACGTCTCCTCCCCCGCACCGCGGCCCGCCGCCTCCGTCGCCTGCTCCGCTCGCCTTTCGCCTTCTTGGCGGCCGCCGCCTTGCTCGCCTTGGCCACGGTCGCCGCCATCAACGGGCTGACCGCCGATGCCCGGGCCCAGGCCGCCGCCTTCGGCCGCCTCCGCGCCGTGCCCGTGGCCGCCCGATCCCTCGACGCCGGCGACGAGGTGGGTCCCGAGGACGTGACCACCCGTCGCCTGCCCGCCGCCCTCATCCCCCGCGGTGGGGTGGCCGCCCGTCCCGAGGGTCGTGTCGTGGTCGTCCCGGTGGCGGCGGGCGAGGTCCTGCTCGAGGCCAAGCTGGCGCCGTGGGGCCTCAAGGGGGCGGCCGCCCTCCTCCCCGATGGCACCCGGGCCCTCGCCATCCCCGTCAGTGAGGGGACCCCGCCCCTATCGGTCGGCAACCACGTCGACCTGCTGGCCACCTTCTCGCCCGACCAGCCCGCGGCCACGTCGCCCGATCCGTCGTTCCCCGTCGCCGAAGACGCCCTCGTCGTCGCCGTCGGCCACGACACCGTCACCGTGGCCGTCGACCAGCGCGCCGCCCCGGCCGTGGCCTACGCCATCGCCGCCGGCACCGTCATCATCGCCCTCACATCCCCCTGACCACGGCCCATCCCGTCCTCTCTTCTGCCAGGGCGATCCCAACCTGTGCGAGGCGGTCAGTGGGATTTGGTGGACGGGACGATGCGCGGGGTCCAGGGGCGGGGCGGGTCGAAGTGGCCGCCCTCGGTTGCACCGACTCGGAGAGCGGTGAGGAACGAGGCGGCGTCGGTGAAATCGCCGACCACGGCGTAGGCGGCGCCGATGGCCTCACCGACGTGGGCGTCGCTGCCCGCGCCGGCGGCGAGATCGAACTCGCGGGCGAACGACGCGGCCTCGGCGTTGAGGGCGTCGAGCGAGGTCTTGCCGTTGATGACCTCGATGGCGTCGACCAGGCCTCCGTCGACCAGGCGACGCAGGGCGCCGACCTCGAGGCAGTGGCGCATGGGGTCGAAGGGGTGGGGGATGTAGACGAGCCCGCCCTGGTCCCGCACGTGGGTGGCGGCCTCGTGGGGCTTCAACCCGAAGGGGATGCGCTCGGTGAGGAACAGGCCGATGACCTCGCCCGCTGTGGTCCGCACCTCCTGCCCCACGATCACCCGGCACCCGAGAGCACCTGACGCCGCCAGCTCGACCGCCCCGCGGATGGCGTTGTGGTCGGTGATGCACACCACGTCGACCCCGGACGCGGCCACACCGGCCGCCAGCTCGTCAGGGGTCGTCGTCGAGTCGCCCGACCACATGGTGTGGACGTGCATGTCGACCTTGAGCGCCACCGCCGCAGGCTACGCCCCCGGCTTCGATGCTTTTGGTGACCGGATCGGGGCCCCTGGACC
>JAUTXA010000006.1 GCA_030838265.1 Actinomycetota bacterium
AACGGGCGTCTGTTGCCCGGCCAGAAGCGATAGCTCTCGGTCGCATCGAACGATGGCGGGCTGACCAGCACGGCGTCATAGGGGGCGGCCGGTAGGATTCGCGGCGTGGGTCACCCGTCCGACGCTCGGTTCCTCGTGCTGCACGCCCTGCGCCTACGGGGGTTTGCCGACATCGAGCCGGTCGTGGCCACGACCGGGTTGGCCGAACCCGACGTGACCGGCTTGCTCGAGCAACTCGGCGTGGAAGGGCTGGTGCACCTGCGGGAGGGCCGGGTGCACGGGTGGTCGCTCACCGCGTCGGGCCGCGAGCAGCACGTGAAGGCCGTCGATGGCGAGCTCGACGACGCCGCGGCCCGTAGCGCCATCGAGACCAACTACCGATGGTTCCTCCGCCTCAACCGCGAGATGCTCGCCGTCTGCACCGACTGGCAGCTCAGGGATGGCGCCCTCAACGAGCACGGCGACGCCGCCTATGACAAGACGGTGGTCGATCGGCTGCGCAGCCTCGACGATCGGGTCCAGCCCATATGCGCCGCCCTCACCGAGGTGCTCGATCGCTTCGGCCGCTACGGGGCCCGCCTGGCGAACGCGGTCGACAAGGTCGAGGCGGGCGAGACCGAGTGGTTCACCAAACCCCTCATCGACTCGTACCACACCGTCTGGTTCGAGCTGCACGAGGATCTGCTCGCCACCCTCGGCATCGAGCGGTCCAAGGAGGAAGCATGACGTCGATCCCCGGTCGCTTCGGCGCCCTCGTCACGGCCATGGTCACGCCCTTCGATGCCGAGGGCAACCTCGACCTCGACGGCGTCGCGACCGTGGCTCGCCACCTGGCCGACAACGGAAGCGACGCCCTCGTCGTGGCGGGGACGACGGGGGAGAGCCCCGTCCTCGGCAAGGACGAGAAGCTCGATCTGTGGAAGGCGACCAGCGAGGCCGTCACCATCCCCGTCATCGCCGGCACCTCGACCTACGACACGAGCGAGTCGGTCGAGCTCACCCGCGAGGCGGCCGGTCTCGGAGTCGCCGGCATCCTCGCCGTGACGCCGTACTACTCGCGGCCGTCGCAGCACGGGCTCGCAGCTCATTTCACGGCGATGGCCGAGGCGGCGAGCGACCTCCCTGTGCTGCTCTACGACATCCCCATCCGGAGCGGCCGCAAGATCGATCACGACACCATGCTGCGCCTGGCCCGCGAGGTCCCGAACATCGTCGGCGTGAAGGATGCCGCGGCCAACCCCTATGCCGCGGCTCGCCTGCTGGCCGAAGCCCCCGACGGCTTCGAGCTCTACAGCGGCGACGACGGATTCACCCTGCCGCTGCTGGCCATCGGGGCCTGCGGCTTGATCAGCGTGGCGGCCCACTGGTGCGGTCCCCAGATCAGGGAGATGATCGTGGCCTTCTCGAAGGGCGACGTCGACGAGGCGCGCCGCATCAACGCCAGCCTACTGGAGTCCTTCATGTTCGAGACCAGTGACGAGGCGCCCAACCCCATCCCCTCGAAGGTGATGCTGAAGCTGCTGGGCGTCCACGACGGCGTGTGCCGCCTGCCCATCGGCCCGCCGCCCGACGGGCTCGAGGCCAAGGGCCGCCAGGTGCTCGATCGCCTTGGCTGAACCCGTCCGCATCGCCTTCCTCGGCGGCCTCGGCGAGATCGGCCGCAACTGCGCGGCGCTCGAGATCGAGGGTCGCGTCTTCCTGCTCGACTGCGGCCTCATGTTCCCTGACACCGACATGCCCGGTGTCGACCTCGTGCTGCCCGACTTCACCTGGCTGCGCGAGAACGAAGACCGCATCGAGGCCTGCATCCTCACCCACGGCCACGAGGACCACGCCGGGGGCCTGTCCTTCCTACTGCGCGAGCTGAGCTTCCCGATCTACGGCTCGGCCCTGACGCTGGCCCTGGCCCGCAACCGCATCGACGAGGCGGGGCTGCTCGACCAGACCGAGCTCATCCCCGTGGTCGACGGCGAGCGCCGGCGCATCGGGCCGGTCGACGTCGAGTTCATCCCCGTCACCCACTCGGTGCCGCACGGCTTCGCCGTGGCCTTCCACACCCCGCAGGGCGTGATCTTGCACTCGGGCGACTTCAAGCTCGACCTCACCCCGGTCGACGGCCGCACCACCGACCTGGCCCGCATCGGGGCCATCGCCGAGAGCTCGGGCATCCGCCTGCTGCTGGCCGACTCGACCAACGCCGAGGAGGCGGGCTACACCCAGAGTGAGTCCACCGTGGGCGAGGTGCTCCGCGACCTGTTCCAGCGCCACCCGACCAAGCGCTTCGTGGTGACCTGCTTCGCCAGCCACATCCACCGGGTGGCCCAGGTAGCCGAGGCCGCCATCGCCCATGGCCGCATCGTCGCCACCCTGGGCCGGTCCATGGGCAAGAACGTGGCCCTGGCCCGCGAGATGGGCCTGCTCTCCATCCCCGAGGCCAGCATCGTCGACATCGAGAAGGTCGCCGGCTTCCCACCCGAGAAGGTGTGCGTCATCTCGACCGGCTCGCAGGGCGAGCCCATGTCGGCGCTCTCACTCATGGCGGCGGGCGAGAACAAGTGGCTCAAGGTGGGGCCGACCGACGTGGTCGTGTTGAGCAGCCACGCCATCCCCGGCAACGAGACCAGCGTCGGCAAGGTCATCGACGGCTTGCACCGGCTCGGGGCCGAGGTCATCCACTCCGGCGTCGCCGATGTGCACGTCAGTGGCCACGCCATGCAAGGCGAGCTCAAGACCCTTCTGTCGATCGCCAAGCCCGACTACTTCACCCCCGTCCATGGCGAGTTCCGCCACCTCCGCCACCACGCCCGGCTGGCCGAGGAGATGGGTGTGCAGGCGGGCCACATCCTGCTGGCCGAGGATGGCGATGTGCTCGAGCTCACCGACGACAAGATCGACTTCGCGGGCGAGGTGCCGGCCGGTTACCTCTACGTCGACGGCATCGTGGGCGACGTGGGACGAGGTGTCCTGCGCGACCGCCGCATCCTGGCCGAGGAGGGAGTCGTCGTCGTGATCGTCACCGTCGACGTGCGGACGGGCGAGGTCCTCACCGGGCCCGAGATCATCACCAGGGGATGGGTCCACGCCCCTGAGGCCGAGTCGCTCCTCGAGGAAGCGAAGAAGCACGTCCGGCTCAGCATCGAGGAGGCCAGCTTCGAGGGGGCGGCCGACTTCGAGACCCTCAAGCGCCACATCCGCCAGGCCCTGGGCAAGTTCGTGAACGAGCGCACCAGGCGCCGGCCCATGATCGTGCCCGTCGTCATGGAGGTCTGAAAGAGGCATAGCGCCTCGATCTGGCGAAGAATAGGGGTATGTCCATCTATGACATCCCCGTCAACGACCTGCACGGCGAGCCGGTCGAGCTCACTCAGTACAAGGGCAAGGCCCTCCTCATCGTGAACGTGGCCTCGAAGTGCGGGCTCACCCCGCAGTACACCGGCCTCGAGAAGATCCACGAGGAGCTGCAGGGTCGGGGCTTCTCGGTCATCGGTGTGCCTTGCAACCAGTTCGGAGGCCAGGAGCCCGGCAGCGCCGATGAGATCGAGTCCTTCTGCTCGACGACCTACGGCGTGACGTTTCCGATGCTCGAGAAGGTCGACGTCAACGGCGAGACCCGGCACCCGCTCTACGACCAGCTCACGGCCACCAAGGATGCCGAGGGCAAGGACGGCGACGTGGTGTGGAACTTCGAGAAGTTCCTCATCTCGCCCGAGGGTGAGATCGTCGGTCGCTTCCGGCCGCTCGTCGAGCCTGAGGCTCCCGAGCTGGTCGACGCCATCAAGGCCCAGCTCCCGCTCTGAACGGCATCACCGGCAAGGTCGCCCTCGTCACCGGTGCCGCCCGCAGGCGAGGGATCGGCCGCGCCACCGCACTGAGGTTGGCCCGCGAGGGGGCCGACGTCGCCTGCCTCGACATCGGCCGTCCGTACGACGACTTCCCGGCCTACGGGTTGGGCTCGGCGTCCGAGCTCGATGAAGCAGTCGCCGAGATCGAAGCCTTGGGACGGCGCGCTGCCGCCGTACAGGCCGATGTCTCGTCGGCCGACGAGGTCGAAGCCGCCGTGGCCGCCGCGGCCGAGGCGCTGGGGCCCATCGACCTGGTGGCCAACGTGGCAGGCGGTGCCGGCTTCGGCATGGGCGCCGGCCCGCTGCTGCAGATCACCGAGGCCGAGTGGGACAAGGTCATCGACGTGAACCTCAAGGGCACGTGGCTGGTCAGTCGGGCCTGCGCGGGACGGATGGTCGCCGAGGGTCGTCCCGGTCGCATCGTCAACGTGGCCTCCCAGGCCGGCAAGCGGGCGTTCCCGATGCTCGGTGCTTACAGCGCGGCGAAGGCAGGGGTCATCCTGCTGACCCAGGCCCTCGCCCTCGAGCTCGGCCCCCTTGGCATCACCGTCAACGCCGTCTGCCCCGGCACCGTCGACACCGACCTGCTCAACAAGGACGGCCAGCTGTTGCAGCTGCTCGACGCCGCGGCGGGGGGAGCCGAGGCCTGGATCGCCCGGGAGATCCCCTTGAACCGCATGCAGACGGCCGACGACGTGGCCGCCGCCATCACGTTCTTGATGAGCGACGACGGGTCGTACATCACCGGCGAGGCCATCAACGTCAGCGGTGGCCAGACGATGGTCTGAGTCGCGAACGCCGTACTCGCGGCTTCTGCGCCGGGCCGCGGGCCCGGCGGCCATTGGAAAATGACCCGTTCGGGCCATGGTCGCCAACGGCCATCCGGTCTCACAATGAGGCGCTCACATGGGAACGGGTCGTTGGACGCACCGAGATGGTGGTCGCGGCGCTCGGCAGGCTGGGGTGCCGTCCGACCGGGTGAAGGGCGCGCTTGACCTCACCGATCCTGACCTGGTCGACATCCAGCTCATGCGCGGCGCCTACGCCGTGCGCCTGCCGTTCGGCGCCATCCTCGCCGTCGCCGTGTTCGCCTTTCCCGGGTTGATGATGCGGGAGAAGGTCGTCATCTCGGCTCTCTTCTTGTTCATCTACATCCCGCAGGCCTTGGCCGTCTCGACCAATGCCGACCGCCTCCGCTCATCGGCGGCCCACTTCGCGGTGGCCCTCACCGATCTGCTCACCATGTTCACCTTCGCCGTCGTCGTCCCCGACACGCGGGTGATGTCACTCTTCGGGTACCAGGCCATCGTCGGCATCCAGTCGTCGCTGAGCGGGCTGATGGGCGGCTTGGCCACCACGGCCTGCGCGGTCGGGCTGATGCTGGCGGCCGAGCTGCGAGCCCCGGTCGCCGATCGCCTCAGCCCGTACACGCTCGTCGTGTTCCCCCTTGTGATGATCGTCATCTCGGTGGGCTCGGCCGCCACCACCACCGAACGCCGGCGGGCGGCCCGCTTTCTGGCTCGTCTGACTCGGGCCGTGCGCGCCGTCGCCACCTCGGCCGAGCCGGCCGAGACCCTGTGCGTCGTCACCACCGGAGCCAAGGAAGCGGTGGATGCATCGTTCGTGGCTTTGCTGCTGCGGGAAGGCGACAGGTTGGTGCTGGCCGCGATCGACGGCTTCGGGACAAGAGTGGGCTACGACGCGTCCGAGAGACAGCGTCGAGAAGCGGTGGCCAACGCCGACGCCGGGCCCTCGGCGGTGGCGATGGCTACCGGTCAGCCCGTGGTTGTCGACGACTTCGACACCGACGAGCGCTTCAGCCAGTGGGCCGAGACGGCCAAGACCCATGGTTTCCGCTCGATGGTGTCGATCCCGCTCCCGGTCGAGGATCACCGCGTCGGCGTGCTCAACGCCTACTTTGCCCAGCAGCGCGGGGCCACCGACGACGATGTCAGCCTCCTCGTCGCCTATGCCGAGCAGGCGGCTCTGGCCATCGCCCGCACCCAGGCCTACGAGCACGAGCGCCAGGCGGTGGTGCGCCTCGAGGAGGCCGACGCCCTCAAGTCGGAGTTCATCGCCACCGTCAGCCATGAGCTGCGCACGCCGCTGCACATCGTCGAGGGCTTCCTCGAGACGGTCCTGGCCCGGTGGGACGACTTCCCCGACAGCGAGCGCCGCCAGCTCCTCGACCGGGTGGCTCACAACGCCCGCGAGCTCGACCGCCTCATCGCCCAGCTCCTCGACTTCTCGCGCGTCGACGCCAACCGGGTCAGCGTCAGCCCCCGGCCCTGCGACCTGGCCAGCGAGGTGGGCGAGATCGTCGGCCGACTGGCCGCCGTGCTCTCCCATCACGAGGTCGTCGTCGACGTCGCGCAGGCGGTCTCGGTGTTCGTCGACCCCGCCGCCCTCGAGCACATCGTGGGCAACCTCCTCACCAACGCAGCCAAGTTCTCCGACCGGGGATCCCGGATCGAGATCTCGGGCGAAGTCCATGACGGGGAGGCCCTGGTCCGCGTGAGAGATCACGGCATCGGGGTCGCCCCCGAGGATCAGGACCGCATCTTCGAGCCCTTCGTCCAAGGTCCCTTCCAGATCCCTGGCCGGAGGGGTACGGGGGTTGGCCTCGCCATCGTGAGCCGCTACATCGAGCTTTCGGACGGGCGGATCGAGGTGTCCAGCCTCCCGGGCGAGGGAGCCTGCTTCGTTGTCGCCCTGCCGCTCGTGGCGCGGGACCGAGGGCGGCCAGTGCCGGCCTCGTTGGCTTCGGCCTGACCCACCGCCGGAGCGGCTCGCGCGCACCCCGGCTCGTCCCCTGGTGCTGCTGGGGCTGGTGTTACCGTTGTTGTCACTGTGACAACGACCAAACGGCGCCCGGCCTCGAAGTCGAGGTCCAGGCGCAAGCCGCCGCCGTCCGTCTGGGCGCGGCTGCGCACCGCCCTCGCCACCCACCTGGGTCGACAGTCCGACGACGTCTGGGGCGTCGTGCTCCTGGTCATGGCCGCCGTCGCCGCCCTGGGCATCTACGCCAACCTGACCGGGCCGGTAGGGCGACTGGCCCGTGACCTGACGGGAGGAGTCCTCGGGTGGGGTCGTCTGCTCGTCCCCATCGGCCTGGCCGCCGTCGGCGGAGTCCTGGTGTCGGGACGGGCCCGCAGCGAGCCGGCCCGGGTGGCCATCGGCGCCGGGTTCCTGCTGGTGGCCTCGACCGGCCTCCTCGACCTGGGTCGAGGTCGGCCCGCGCTCAATGACTGGACGCGACTGCGCGATGCCGGCGGCGTGGTGGGTGGCGTCGTGGCCGGCCCTCTCGAGTCCCTCCTCGCCGTGTGGGGCGCGGCCCTGGTGCTGTCGGCCTTGTTCGTCATCGGGCTCTTGGTCGTGACCCGCACACCGGTGCGCGACGCCACCCAAAGGCTGGGCGACGGCGGGCGGGCGACCGGGCGTTTGCTGCACCGCGGCGTCATCGCCCTGCTCAACGTGGGCGGCAGCGCCGACGAGAGCGACGAGGCCGCTGATCGCCATCCGACATCGGGCCGCACCCGCCGAGCCGCCGCCGTCTCCCAGGAGCCGCTCGATGACGGTGCTGAGGCCCCGTTCGACAACGGCGACGACGACGACGAAGCGGACGCTGACGTGGCCGGGACGGACGCTGACGTCCCCCACGTCGCGGTCCACGTCCCCGACGCCGTCCTGCCCGGCAAGCAGATGGCCATCGACCTCGGCCCCGCGGCCCGGGGCACGGTGTGGCGGCTTCCGCCGATCCAGATCCTGAAGCGGGGCAAGGCCATGGAGATCGACCAGCGGTTGGTCGAGGCCGGGGCTCGCACCCTCGAGGACGCTCTCGCCGCCCACGGGGTCGCCACCCGGGTGGTGGGCAAGGCAGTCGGCCCCACGGTCACCCGCTACGAGCTCGAGCTCGGCCCTGGCGTCAAGGTGGCCAAGCTCACCAGCCTGAGCAAGGACATCGCCTACGCCATGGCGTCGCCCGACGTCCGCATCCTCGGTGTCATCCCCGGCCGCTCGGCCATCGGCATCGAGGTGCCGAACCGCCAGCGCCAGCTGGTGTCACTGGGCGACATCCTCACGACCGAGGACGCGCACCGCGCCGTGCACCCCCTCGAGGTCGGACTCGGACGCGACATCGGCGGACGGAGTGTGATGGTGAACCTGGCCGAGATGCCCCACATCCTCATCGCCGGGGCCACGGGCGCGGGCAAGTCGTCGTGCATCAACTCACTCATCACCTCGGTGCTGCTGCGGTCGACGCCCGATCAGGTCCGGCTCATCCTGGTCGACCCCAAGCGGGTCGAGCTCGGCCAGTACAACGGCCTGCCCCACCTGCTGACCCAGGTGGTGGTCAACCCCAAGAAGGCGGCCAACGCCCTGGCGTGGGCCGTGGCCGAGATGGATCGCCGCTACGACCTGCTCTACGAGGTCGGCGTGCGCGACGTGACCGGCTACAACCAGGCGTTCGACCGGGGCGACCTCAAGCCCGAGATCGGCTCCGACAAGGAGTACACCCGGCTGCCGTTCATCCTCATCGTCGTCGACGAGCTCAACGACTTGATGATGGTGGCGGCGCGCGACGTCGAGGAATCCATCTGCCGCTTGGCCCAGATGGCCCGCGCTGTCGGCATCCACCTCGTGATCGCTACCCAGCGGCCCTCGGTCGACGTCATCACGGGCGTGATCAAGGCCAACATCCCGTCCCGCCTGGCCTTCGCGGTGTCGTCGTTGGCCGACAGCCGGGTCATCCTCGATCAGCCCGGCGCCGAGCGGTTGGTGGGCAAGGGCGACATGCTCCTGCTGACCGCCTCGGCCTCGGTGGCCCGCCGCATCCAGGGTCCATGGGTGTCCGAGGAAGAGGTCCGCAAGGTGGTCGCCTTCTGGCGGCGCCAGGCCCAGCCCCAGTATGTCGAGGGCGTCGAGGGCGACGACAACCTCTCGGGTGCCGCTCGGGGCGCAGGGGGCGACGACGATGACGACGACATGCTGCACCAGGCCATGGAGCTGATCGTGCGCTCGCAGCTCGGCTCGACCTCGATGCTGCAGCGCAAGCTGCAAGTCGGCTTCGCCCGGGCCGGCCGCATCATGGATCAGCTCGAACGCAAGGGCGTGGTCGGGCCCTCCGAGGGCTCCAAGGCCCGCGCCGTGCTCATGTCGATCGACGAGCTCGAACAGCTGCAAGCCGCCCGCGCCGCGGGCTGATTCGTCGTTCGGGGCGAGGGCGCAAGCCGCAGGTACGCTCTGTTCCACAACGGAGGGGGACCGGCGGGATGGCGATGATCGAACCGGAGGCGACGGCTGAGCAGGGCCGACGCAAGTGGTGGCAGCGCGGCCCACTCGCCCTGCGCGCCGGCGCCCTCGTTCTCGCCGTCGCCGTGATCGCCGCAACCGCCGTGCTGCTCATGGGTGACGGGAAGCCCGCCAACCGCCGAGTGCACACCGCCGCGGGTGCCACCTCGACCTCGACCTCGACGTCGCTCCTCGACGTGACCTCGACGACTGCTCTTTCCACGTCGTCGACGGTTGCCTCCCCGACCACGACGGCGACAGCCCGGCCGGTGACGACCCCGACGACCGCGGCGGCCACTCGGATCGGTGCCGCCGGTGCTCGCGGCGGCGGCGAGGTCATGCACCAAGGCGGGCTGTACACCTTCGACCTGGCGACGGGGTCCGTCACGCGGCTCTACGAGAGCAACAGCCTGCTCGACGCCAGCTTCTGGTCGGCCGACAGCAAGTGGGTGGGCGTCAGCGCCACCAGCAACCTGTACCGCCTGGCCAGCGACGGCTCGGGGGTGGGCTACAAGTACGCCGCCGTCGGCGCCGCCGTCGCCGACCAGCTCAGCCGCGACCAGACCAAGGTCGCAGGCATACGCATCGTCAACGGCGTCAACTACGACCTGGTCCTGGGCGCGGTCGACGGGTCCGGGCGCCACACCATCAGCCACCAGCAAGTCGGCGATGTTGCCGCCGTCAGGTGGTCGCCCTCCGGGGACGCCGTGTACTTCGTCGGCGGTGGCAAGCTCTGGCGGGTCGGCGCCGACGGGAGCGGGCTGAAGCAGCTGGCTCCGGGATCCACCGCCCATCACCAGCTGTGTCTCGGGGGCGACGGGCGCGTCGCCTTCGGGGCGACCGACGGCAACTTGTACGTCATCAACGCGGACGGCTCCGGGAAGCACTCGGTCATGACCGGGACGGACGTCAACCTCCCGTGCGCGTGGTCTCCGGACACGGGATCGATCGTCGTGAGCAAGCCGAACTCGATCGAGGTCGTGCGAGCCGATGGCACCGGTGGTCGCTCGGTTGCGAGCTCCGGTGCCTTCGCCCCGACCTGGTCGCCCGATGGAACGCGCATCGCCTACGCCGACAACAGCGGTGGCGGGACACCGGTGGTGGTGGTCGTGAACGCCGATGGCACCGGCCGCCACACCGTCCTCACCCCCGGGAACGGTTCTTACGTCGCGAGCCTCGTCTGGTCGCCCGATGGCACCCGACTGGCGGTCAACACCGGCGGCGGGGGAGAGGGCGGCCCGTCCTCGCCCTGAGGTCAGGCCTCGATCTCGGGGCCCAGGCGGGCGCGCACCAAGCCCGCGACTTCACCGGGGTTGGCGTGCCGTTTCAGGGCCACCTTCGAGAAGATGAGCTCGTCGTCGAGGATGACTTCGAAGCGCCCCTTCGACGAAGGGATGAGCTCGTAGGAGGCGACGACGTGGGCCCATCCGGTGAGGATCTCGTCCGTCAGACCGACGGCTCTCGGTGTGTAGTTTCAGGTGACGCAGAACTCGACGCTGAAACGGTGTCGCTTGTCGGGCATCTCATCCTCCCAGTCCGCCCGGGAACGTAGCAGCGGCGCGAAAGAGGCGGTGGACCCCGCCGGCCCACCGCCTCTCGCTACTGCTGGGAGCCCTCGATCAGCTGTTGACCCCGCCGGTGCCGGCCACGCCGACGCAGACGCCGCCGTCAGTGGTGGCGAAGCCGTTCAGGCCGGACTCGGTCTGGGCGCCGGAGACCTGGCCGCTCTGAGCGCCAGTGCTCTGGGCGGTGAGGTTGCCATGGCTACCCGTGATGCCCGCCGTCTGGGCGCCCTGGTCGGCCCACACGGTGCCGCCATCGGGAAGGCCTTGGGTGGTGCCGGAGGGAGAAGCGGCGGCCGTGGGGGCCGAGCAGGTGCCGCTGTTGGGGCCGGGATCGGCGTGAGCTGCGAACGGAACGACGGCGGCGGCGGCAAGAGCGCCACCGGCGATGAGCAGTCGGATCTTCATTGGTGTTGTGTCCCCTTGGGTCGGAGGTGGGCCTACCCAGCAGCTGCCGGCCAGCCCCCCTTGGTGTGTCAACTGTCACGGGAACGTCACCGAGCCCGCCGACTTACGGGGTTTCACCACGATTTCTTGGTGTCCGGCCCCGGGGACGGACGCGAAGCGAGGGCGCCTCGTCATTGAGGCGCCCTCGTCGCGACTGCTGGGTGGAGCTGGTCAGGCGGCGATGCTGCGGGGCCGGCTGGTGTGCCGAACCTCGGGCTCTTCGCCCTCAGACGAGCCGAGCCAATGGAAGGCGGCTCGCCACACGCTGGTCGTACCCGCCAGCATCAGGCCGGTGGCAATCGTCTCCATCCGGCTGTTGCGGAGGCTGACGCCCCAGCTCGAGAACACGGAGTAGTCGAGTGCGTAGGCACCGATGATGGCGATGGCCAGGGTGATCAGGGAATGGAACTTGGTGAGCCCCGGAACCAGGTCTTCGAGCACGTCGACAACCTTGAACAGGGCCAATCCCAGAAGCACCAGAACTGCGAAGGTGTACATGGTCTTTTGTTGCCTCCTGACGGGAGGTCGTGGTGTCCCGTCATCAACTTCGACCATCGGCTCTCGCGAAAGGTGACAGCCATTTAGTCTCTGGTGCGTGCGAGCTCGCGCCCCTGCCTCATCGGCCAACCTCGGTCCTGGCTTCGACGTGCTCGCGGTGGCCCTGTCGCTCTACACCGAGGTGACGGTCGAGGAAGCCGATCACCTCTCCATCACGTCAGAGGGCGAGGGCTCGGAGCTGCCCGCCGACATGACGCACCTCGCGGCGCGCGTCGCCGCCAAGATCGTCGGCCACGATCGGTTGGCCATCAACGTGCGCTCCGACATCCCCGTCGGTCGCGGCCTGGGTTCGTCTGCGTCGCTCGCCGTCGCCGCCGCGGCGGCCGCCGGCGCCGCCGACCCGCTGAAGGAGGCAGCCGCCGTTGACGGCCATCCCGAGAACGCGGCGGCCTCGGTGCTCGGTGGTTTGGTGGCGGCCACCACCGTGAACGGCGCGCCGGTGGCGGTCGAGCTGGCCCTTGACCCCGAGCTGCGCTTCGTCGTGCTCGTTCCCAACCGGCCCCTCGCCACGCACCGCGCCCGTGAGGCTCTGCCGGCCCAGGTCCCGCACGCCGACGCCGCCTTCAACCTCGGGCGCCTCGGGCTGCTCATCGCCGGTTTGGCCGACCACCGCATGCTGCTGCGCGACGCGACGGACGACCGGCTGCACCAGACGGCGCGCACGCCGCTCTTCCCCGAGTCGAGCCACCTGATGGCCGGGCTGGTCGAGGCCGGAGCCCTCGCCGCGTGCTGGTCGGGCGCCGGGCCGAGCCTGCTCGGGATCTGCACCGCGGAGGCCTCATCGAGGGTGCAGACCGCCGGCGAACAGCTGCTCAAGGACACCGGCGTGCCGGGCCGGGCCCTGCTGCTCGAGGCCGACCATGGGGGCGTCGTGACTGGCTGAGCATGGGGGATCCCCCGTTTGTGCCTCGATTTGGTGTCAACTGTGCCCATGGCAACCTACGAGGGGTACTGCGTGAAGTGCCGTGAGAAGCGGGAGTTCGAGGGCAAGGAGGTCGAGACCTCCAACGGCCGGCGGGCCGCCCAAGGACCCTGCCCGGTGTGCGGCACCAAGATGAACCGGATCCTCGGCAAGGCCAAGTAAGGCCTTCGCCGTAGGCGGCGGTAGCGTCACGGAGTGCCCACCAGGCCCTCCCGAGAGCTCACCGCCGTTCCAAATCCTCATCCCGGGCGAGACTATGAAGTTCGGTGCGAAACGCCGGAGTTCACCTGCCTCTGCCCGATGACGGGGCAGCCCGACTTCGCAACGGTCACGGTCACCTACGTGCCTGACCAGTCGATCGTCGAGCTCAAATCGCTCAAGCTCTACCTGTGGAGCTACCGCGACGATGGTGCGTTCCACGAGGACGTCACCAATCGCATCCTCGACGACCTTGTGGCCGCCGTCGCCCCCAGGCGGATGACGGTGCGGACGGACTGGAACGTCCGGGGCGGGATCCACACGGTCGTCGAGGCGTCCGCCCCCTGAGGGCCGACGCCTCACGCCCCCCGCTCCCTGGGCGTGAAACATCACCGGATGATGTTTCACGCGCATAGAGCAGACTGCGGCCATGGAGAACCCTCGCCTGATCGCTTCCGGGCTGCGCTTCCCGGAGGGCCCCCTGGTCATGGCCGACGGCAGCCTCATCTTCTGCGAGATGTTGGCGGGCCGGCTGAGCCAGGTTCGGCCTCCGTCGACCGACGTCGCCGTCGTGGCCGAGCTCGGTGGCGGGGCCAACGGGGCGGCGCTCGGGCCCGACGGGGCCATCTACGTCTGCAACAACGGCGGCTACGCCTTCACCGATCTGGGGGTGATGCTCCTCCCCACGGCCGAGCCCTACGGACGGGATCAGGCCGACGACTACTCCGGCGGTCGCATCGAGCGGGTCGATCCGGAAACGGGTGAGGTGACGGTGCTCTACACCGAGTGCGACGGGAACCCGCTGAAGAGCCCCAACGACATCGTGTTCGACTCGACGGGCCATTTCTGGTTCACCGATCACGGCCACGCCCGGCCGCGCGAGGAGGACCGGGGCGGCCTGTACTACGCGGCGGCCGACGGCTCGTCGATCGTCGAGGCGGTGTTCCCCTTGAACCGGCCCAACGGTGTGGGCCTGTCGCCCGCCGGCGACCGCGTCTACGTGGCCGAGACCATGACCGGCCGCCTGTGGGCGTGGGGCCTCGACGGGCCCGGCAACCTGGTCAAGGCCGTCCCCTACGGAACCGGTGGCACGCTCGTCACCGGGCTACCTGGCCTGCAGTACTTCGACTCGCTCGGGGTCGAGGCCGACGGCAACGTCTGCGTCGCCACCCTCCTCAACGGCGGCATCACCGTGTGCTCACCCGATGGTTCGAGGGTCGAGCACGTGCCGTCCGGCGGCGAGTTCTCGGACGTCCTGACCACCAACATCTGCTGGGGCGGCGACGACATGCAGACCGCCTACATCACCCTCTCGTCATCGGGCCGGATCATCGCCGTCGACTGGCCGCGGCCCGGCCTACGCCTGGCCTACCCTTAGCTCCTCGACGGGGAGCTAAGGGGGCAACGCGAGTTGGGGGATCTGATCCTTGTGGTCATCGTCGTCGGCCTGGTCGCCGTGGCGATCGTCAGCGTCCAGCAGCTGGGCAGTGCGGGCCGTCGCCGCCGCGAGCTCGAGATGACGCCCCCCGGAGCGCTGCCCGCGAGCGGCGATGACGGCGACATCTACATCCGCCAGGCCCGCGAGAACTTCCGGTACGCGCAACGGGCGGTGCGGCTGCTCGAGCGCGTGCTCGCCCAAGACGAGACCATCCCCTTCCTCACCAACGAGACGCGCACCGAGATCCGCAGCCTCATCGATCAGTTCTACGAGTCCTAAAGGAGAACAGCCGTCATGCCGCTGCTTCCGCGAACGCGATCACGCCAGTCAGTCGCTCCGTCCGGTCGGACGGTGGGCGCGGCCGCTGGATTGGTGGCGGTGCTCGTCGCCTTGCTCGTCTTCCTGATCATGTTCGCCGCCGGCTGGCGGTCGGTCCCGCCCGACAAGGTCCTGCTGCACTACAGCGGTGGACCGACGCAGGGCACCCACTTCAAGGAGATCGTGTCGCCCGGCAGCAGCACCAGCTTCTACGGGCTGCTCGAGCACTTCTACTTCCTGCCTGCGACGCAGCGGTAC
>JAUTXA010000011.1 GCA_030838265.1 Actinomycetota bacterium
GACGGGCGGCTTCGTGATCCAGACCGAGAAGCTCGACCTGCCCGATCTGCGGTTGTGGGAGCCGGCCACGACCTTCGGCAGCACCGGGGGACAAGGCACCGCCTCGTGGGACGGCCTTCCGACCAGCGGCTACGGGAAGCTCCGGCAGTACGACGTCGTCTTCACGGACGCGGCGGGCGACGCGGTGTGGTCGCTGCCCTCGACGACCCCGTCGTTGTCGTTCGACTTGCGGCTGCTCGAGGACTCGAGGGGTGTCGCCGCCGTCCACGCCCGCGCCACCGCGCCCGCGCCATCCACCCCACTCGACCTCGATTACCGCGCCCCCACGACCGCCTACGCCAGCGCCGCGGGAGCACCGGTCTCGCGCGGTGTGCCCTGCACGATCGGGCCGCCGGGCGGACTCGTGGTGACGCCTTGCCCGCTGACCGACGCCAACTTCTCGGCCACGTTGGGAGGTGCCGTCCGCCATCCGTCGCCTGGTCCCGTCCCGACCGGAGGATCGGCCGCGAACGCCCCTCGGCCCGTCCCCAGCTCGGCAATCGTCGACACCAACGAAGTGCGGGGGATGACGCTGGTGGTCGTGCGGGGCTGCGCCGCCGACTGCGTCGTCGACGTCTCGGCCAACGGCACCGGATGGGCCACCCTCGCGACGGTGCGCGGGGACGCCGCCATCCACCCCGAAGGCGGCACCGCGGTGGCTCGCTACGTGCGGGTGTCGGTGGCCACCGGCGACCTCGCCGCTCTGCGCGAGGTGTCGGTCTGGGATCAGTCGGTGGACCCGAGAGCGGGCACCGGGCTGGCCCAGCCGGGGACCCGCCTACTGCCTTCGCGGTCGGGAAGGTCGGGCCCGACACGGGTGGCGTGGTGGCTGGTGGCGATGGCGGTGGCGCTGCTGCTGGCGACGTCCTCTGCCACAATCGTTCGGCTGCTAACGTTTCGGCCACTATGGAAAGCATTCTCCGGCGACTGATCTTCGCGGCCAAAGGCGTGCGCACCCACTTCGAGGCCGCCCTGGAGGACGAGGGCGCCACGCTCCCGACGTGGATCGCCCTCCAGGCCATCAACCGGGAGTCGGGCCTCAGCCAGCGCGAGCTGGCCGAGCGCATGCACCTCGAAGGGCCGACCGTGACCCGCCACCTCGACCACCTCGAGCAGGCCGGACTCATCTCTCGGCACCGTGACGAGATCGATCGTCGCATCCTGCGGGTCGAGATGACGGCCGAGGGCCGCAAGCTGCACCGCCGGCTTCGCGACGTCGCTCGCATCAACGAGGAGTCGATCATCGGCGACCTGCCGCGACGCGACGCGGCGGCGCTGGTCCGCGTCCTCGAGCACATCGAGGCCAAGCTCGGGGAGGCTGATGAGCACCTCGCCGGTTGAGCCGGTCTCACCCGTCGTCACGGTGGCGGGCCGTCCCATGGCCGGCGGGACGCCGATCATCAAGACCGAGAAGCTGACCAAGGTCTACCCCGGGGGCCTCAAGGCGGTCGACCAGCTCGACCTCGAGGTCAGCGAGGGTGAGATCTTCAGCCTGCTCGGGCCCAACGGGGCGGGGAAGACGACCACGGTCGGGATGCTCACCACACGCGTCGTCCCGACGAGCGGGACGGCCGTTGTCGGTGGTGTCGACGTCCTGCGCCACCCGGCCGAGGCCAAGCAGGTCATCGGCGTGGTGTCGCAGCAGAACACCCTCGACCGCGGCCTATCGGTGTGGGAGAACCTCTACTTCCACGGCCGCTACTTCGGCATGAGCGCCCGCGCCGCGCGGGAAGCCAGCGACCACGCCCTCGAGCAGTTCCGGCTGGCCGACCGGGCCAAGGCCGACACCATCTCGCTGTCGGGCGGCATGGCTCAGCGGCTGATGGTGGCCCGGGCGATCCTGCACCGGCCCCGCATCCTCTTCCTTGACGAGCCGACCGCCGGCCTCGACCCGCAGAGCCGCATCGCCCTGTGGGAGATCCTGGCCGAGCTGCACGATGCCGGCCAGACCATCCTGCTCACCACCCACTACATGGAAGAGGCCGACCAGCTTTCGGACCGGGTGGCGATCATGGACCACGGCCGCCTCCTCGCCCTCGACTCGCCGGCCGGCCTGAAGCGGTCGGTCGAGGCCGACACCATCGTCAAGGTCACGGCGTCCGGTGACCAGGACGCCCTCGCCCGCCACCTCGAGAAGCTCGACGGCGTCAGTGGGGTGCACAACGTCGAGGGCGCGGTCGTGGTGAACGTGCGGGGCGAGTCTGGGGTGCTGCCCCGAGTGGTGGCCCACGTCGAGGCCGGAGGCTTCAGCCTCACCGACCTGAGCAGCGCCGAGCCCAGCCTCGAGACCGTCTTCATCGAGCTGACCGGAAAGGACCTCCGCGAATGACCACCGCCACTGTCTCGGCCGGGGCCCGGGCCGGCCTGGCCACGCGGCGTCCGCCGCGCGCCGCCGCCATCACTGCCTTCGGCGCGCTGTTGCGGCGCGACTTCCGCGTGCTTTGGAAGACGATCGGCACCTTCTTGAGCCGGACGCTGATCCAGCCCTTCCTCATCGTGTTCGTCTTCACCCGCGTGTTCCCCAAGATCG
>JAUTXA010000012.1 GCA_030838265.1 Actinomycetota bacterium
CGGAGGCGAAGAAGGCCGCGACCACCAGGCTCACGAGGACGATCAGGGCCCAGCGCCAGTTCTGGTCCTGCGGCCGACCGGGTGTTCCCGGCGGCCGCTGGCCTGGTCCCGCCCCCGGGCGGGGCTCGGGGGGCGGGGCGCTCATGCCGCCCATCCTACGCCGCACCCCACGTCTCGGCCCCGGCGCCTGCTCCGCAAATCACAAGCGCGCCTTACCCAACAAAAGTCACACAAGACCACCTCGCGACGGGGCGATGGGGTATCCACGCACAACCACGCTCGGGGTCGTACCCTGCGGGCATGGATCGGACTCGGCGGTGCGTGCGCCCCGGCTGTGGAGCGGTGGCGGCCGCCACCCTCACCTACGACTACGTCGGCCGCACGGTGTGGCTCGACGAGCCCGGCTCGGGTGAGCCGGGCGCTTGGGGCATGTGCGCCCTGCATGCCGACACCCTGCGCGTCCCCGTTGGCTGGGCCATCGACGACCGCCGGCACACCATCTTGCAGTTCCGCCCGCCCGTCGCCGTCTGATTCGAGCCGGCGCGCCGGTACGCTCCGACCGTGGCCATCGACCGACGCGCCGCCGACCTCGTCCGCAGCCTCGACGAGCACGAGCTGCGTCGGCTGGTGATCCTGGCCCGGGGCCGCCTCCACGCCGCCGGCGGCCCTGACTTCGGCGACGACCCGGGCGAGCCCAAGGTCTCGTTCCGCCAGCAGGCCGTGAAGTGCGGCAAGCCAACGTGCACCCGCTGCCCCCACGGTCCTTACTGGTACGCCTACTGGCGGGAGGGCGACCGCGTGCGCTCCCGCTACATCGGCAAGACCCTGCCGGCGTGACCGACCCCACCCCCGAGCCGGCCCCGCCGGCCGTCGGCGCCGACGACGCCCCCGACCACGGCGGCGATCCGCCCCGCCGGACTTGGGGTCTCGGCGACGCCGCCCTCGCCTTCCTGGTCGGCATGCTGGCTGGCTCGCTCACGGGCGGCCTGTACGCCGCCGCCTCAGGGGCGACGACCGGCCCCGGCGTGAGCATCGCCGGCTTCGTCGGCTTCTGGATGGGGCTGGCCGGCATCCCCTACCTGACCAGTCGGCGCAAGGGCAGCGGGAGCCTGGCCGTCGACTTCGGCCTGTGGCTCAGCCTCCCGGTCGACTTCGCGGGGGCGGTGGCCGGCGTGGCGGCCCAGCTCGTCCTGGTGCCGATCGTGGTCTTCGCCTTCGACCAGATCCATCACGTCGACCCGAGCCAGCAGGCCGAGGCCATCACCGGGGGAGCGCGGGGCACCAGCCTGCTCGTGCTCGGGCTGTTCATCGTCGTCGGCGTCCCCATTGTCGAGGAGCTCTTCTTCCGGGGCCTGCTGCTGCGCGCCCTGCGCAACCGGGTCGGTGACGTCGGCGCCATCGCCCTGTCCTCCGCCGTGTTCGGCCTGGCCCACGCCGACCCGTCGCTCCCGGGCTTCACGGTGCTTTCCCTCGTCGTCGCCCTCGGCCTGGTCGGGGCCGTGTTCGCCACCCTCGCCCTGCGCACCGGACGCCTGGGGCCCGGCATCTTCGCCCACGCCGCCTTCAACCTGATCACGGTAATCTACCTGTTTTCTCACTGAGCGTGGTCGTGAGATCGGGCAAAGGCTCAAGGTGGAACACAAACGGGTCGATACTCGCAACGTCGGCCCCCCATCCCCCGTCCCCCCTTGGAGTGTGCTTGCCGTGCAGTGCCCCGTCTGCCGAGACGCCCGGCTGGTCGAGATCAGCCTGAACATGAGGGGGTCGCGCGTCACCCTGCGCAGCTGCTCCCGCTGTGACAACCGCTGGTGGGATGAGAACGGCGAGCTGGTGCCCGTCGACAGCGTCCTCGATCTGGCCCGGCGGCCGGTGGCCCAGCCCAGCTGAGCCCACCCGCCTGCCGGTCCCGGCCCTTGCCCTTCCCGCCCTTCCCGCCGACCACACTGAGTGGTAATCTGGGCCCAGGCGCCGGACGGCAAAACCGGCGCCGTGGGGAGGCAGTGATCCCCGGACGGTGACTGGTCACGTGCGTCCGAGGGGAGCCAGCGTGAAACCGGCCCCACCTTTGGCAACGGGTGCGATGAGCATCCGGGCACCATCGGCGGGCTGGACGAGGCTGGACCTGGCGGCCGGTCACGAACAGGGTCTGCAACCCCACGGGGGCCCCGAGTGGGCCCCCGTGGCCATTTTTTCGTAGCAACATGGGCCGCACCATGCGCCGCAGCCGCCCGTCGCTCTCCGCCGTCGCCACCTTTGTGACCGTGGCGTGCGCCGTGCTCTACGTGCTGGCCCACCTGCACCCGTCGATCTGGCTGGCCAACACCACGCCAAACGGCGGCGACATGGGCGCACACGTCTGGATGCCGGCCTACCTCCGAGACCATCTCCTCAGCCACGGCCGACTGACCGGCTGGACCCCGGACTGGTATGCCGGGTTCCCCGTCCTCACCTTCTACTTCCCGTTCCCCACGATCCTCGTCGTCCTGCTCGACGTCGTCCTGCCCTACGCCGTCGCCTTCAAACTGGTCACCGGGTTGGGCGTCTTGGCCTTGCCGATCTCGGCCTGGGCCTTCGGGCGGCTGGCCGGGCTGCGCCGCCCCGGCCCGGCTTGCCTGGCGGTGGCCATGGTGCCGTTCCTCTTCGAGCGGACCTTCACCATCTATGGCGGCAACATCGCCTCCACCCTGGCCGGCGAGTTCGCCTTCTCGATCGGCCTGTCGCTCTGTCTGCTGTTCCTCGGCGTCTTCGCCCGCAGCCTCAACACCGGCCGCTACCGGGCTCTGGCCGCCACCTTGCTCGGGCTGACGATCCTCACCCACGTGGTGCCCACCCTCTTCGCCCTGCTCGGTGCGCTCGTCCTGCTGGTGATCCGCATCGACCGCCAGCGCGTCAAGTTCTCGGCACCGGTGGTGGCATCGGGCCTGGCTCTGGCCGGATTCTGGGCTATCCCCTTCGTCCTGCGCATCGGCTACACGAACGACATGGGCTGGGAGAAGTTCCACAACTACGCCAACCAGCTCTTCCTTACCGTGGGCACGGGCGTGTTGCCCAAGAGCGACCAGTGGCTGTTCGTGGCCGCCCTCATCGGGACGGTCGTCGCCATCGGCATGCGTCAGCGCATCCAGGTCTTCATCCTGATCATGACGGTGCTCACCGGCTTTGCCTTCGCCCTCGCCCCCCAAGGCCGCCTGTGGAACGCCCGCCTCCTGCCCTTCTGGTTCCTCTGCCTCTACATGCTGGCCGCCATCGCGGTGGCCGAGGCGGGACGGGTCGTCGCCATGGTGCTGCGGGTCGGCCTCGAGGACGACGCCGACGAGCCCCGGCCCATCCTCGCCCCCGTCACCTCGTTGGTGGCCCTGGCCTTTGCCCTGCTCTACGTGGCCGTCCCCCTCAATGCCATCCCGGGCGGGAGGAAGAACCCCGTCACCGGCGTCTACACCTGGCCGGCGCGGGGGCCGCTGACTCTCGTGCGCACCACCGACTCGAGCTTCATCGACTTCTGGGTCAAGTGGAACTACTCGGGCTACGAGCGCAAGCCCGCCTATCCCGAGTACCACGAGGTCGTCACCCGGATGGACCAGGTCGGCAAGGCCAACGGTTGCGGGCGGGCCATGTGGGAGTACGAGCCCAACCTCGACCGCTACGGCACCCCGATGGCGCTGATGCTGCTGCCCTACTGGACCAACGGGTGCGTGGGCTCGATGGAGGGGCTCTTCTTCGAGTCGTCGGCCACCACGCCGTACCACTTCCTCAACCAGTCCGAGCTGTCGAAGGACCCGTCGCGGGCCGAGCGTGACCTCCCCTACCGAGGACTCGATGTGGCCCACGGCGTGCAGCACCTTCAGCTGCTGGGAGTCAAGTACTACATGGCCATCTCGGACGAGGCCAAGGCCCAAGCCAGCGTGAACTCCGACCTGACACTGCTCACCACGACCACGCCGTTCAGCGTGACCTACGGCCAAGAGGTGAAGCAGCGATCGTGGTCGATCTACGAGGTGCGGGACTCGGCCATCGTCGCTCCGCTGAAGTACGCGCCGACCGTGGTGACCGGCCTCAAGCCGGGGGCCAAGCCGTGGCTGCAGATGGTGACCGCCTGGTACCAGGACCCGTCCCGCTTCGACCATCCCCTCGCGGCCAGCGGGCCCGAGTCGTGGCCGCGTCAGACGGCCGACGCCACCACCGACTCGCTTCCGCCCCCGACCTCCGGCCTTCCCGAGGTCAAGGTCTCGAACATCAAGAGCGGTGACGACCGCGTCTCATTCGACGTCGATCGGGTGGGGGTGCCGGTGCTGGTGAAGACCTCGTACTTCCCGAACTGGCAGACCGGGGGGGCCAAGGGTCCGTGGCGGGTCAGCCCCAACCAGATGGTCGTGATCCCGACCAGCCACCATGTGACGCTCCACTACGGCACCACGCCCGTCGACTACCTCGGCTGGGTCGTGACCCTGCTCGGCCTGGGCGGCGTGGTGTGGATGGCCCGGCGCCGTGAGGTCGAGCTGCCCGAGCCCGCCTTGGCGGTGTCGGCCACGGCGGCGGCGGATGAACCGGTGCCTGCCGACGAAGCGGGCCTCGAGCGCGAGCTGGCCATCTTCATGGCCGGGGCCGACGCGGCCGGGCGGCTCCATGAGCCGGCCCCGGACGACACCGACCCGTGACCTCCCGCCTGCGGCGCTTCGCGTCCGTGGGTGCCTTCGTCACGGCCGTCGACCTCGGGCTGCTGGCCGGGCTCCGTCACGGTCTTAGGCTGCCCCTGCCGTTGGCCGACGGGGCCGCCGTGGCCGTAGCCAGCGTCGTGTCGTTCGCCGTCAACCGCTCGGTGACGTTCGCCGATGACCCCTACGTCCGCTGGGTGCAGCGGCCGCTGGCCTTCGCCTTCGTCAGCACGGTGGCCGGCATCGTCGACGTCGGGGTGCTCGTCTCGCTGGCCGCCCCCGTCAACACCGACTCGCTGCCCACGCTGCTGGGTCTGAAGGGCATCGCCATCCTCGCCGCCGCCACCGTCCGGGTGGCGGGCTACCGCCGCCTGCTGTTCGAGCACGTCCGGTCGGTGCAGGCCCGCCGCATCGAAGGCCGTCCACCGGCGCCCGGCGATGTCCGCCTGTCGGTGGTGATCCCCGCCTATCGCGAGGAGGCCCGCGTCGCCGCCACCGTGGCTCAGGTCCGCGCTGCCCTCGCCCCGGTCGCCGACGACGGCGGGCTCGAGGTCGTGGTGGTCGACGACGGATCGCCGGACGGCACGTCCGACGCGGCGCGCGCTGCGGGGGCCGACCGGGTGATCACCCAGCCCCAGAACCGGGGGAAGGGGGCGGCGGTGCGGGCCGGCATGGCGGTGGCGCGGGGGCGGACCATCGCCTTCACCGACGCCGACCTCTCCTACGCCCCGGAGCAGATCCTCGATCTGCTGGCCCAGGTCGAGGACGGGTGGGACATGGTCGTCGGCAGCCGCCGCCACGTCGAGACCAACGTCCTCGTCCGGACGCGGCGTCTGCGCGAGGTGACGGGCCGCCTCTTCAACGCCCTCACCACGGCCGTCCTGCTCGGTCAGTACCGCGATACCCAGTGCGGGCTCAAGGCCTTCCGTTCCGATGTGGGCCAACGGCTGGCCTCGGCCGGAAGGATCGACGGCTTCGCCTTCGATGTCGAGCTCTTCCACCTGGCCGAGCGCGATCAGGTCTCGCTGGCCGAGGTCCCCGTCACCCTGGTGAACCACGAGACGTCGACCATGTCAGTGGGACGGGACGCCTTCCGCATGATGCGGGACCTGTTCCGCATCCGCCGTTGGGCCGCCGAGGGCCGCTACGACGACCCGGCCCAATGAATGGGCGCGAGAAGCGGCAAGTAGGCTGCCCTTCGCCATGGCGGACCTCGACACCATCTTCAAGGCCTACGACATCAGGGGCACCGTCCCTGACCAGCTCGATGCCGACGCGGCTCGGGCCATCGGGGCCGCGTTCGCCCGCTTCGCCAAGGCCGACCGCATCCTGGTCGCCCGCGACATGCGGCCGAGCGGTGTCGAGCTGACCAAGGCCTTCTTCGAGGGCGTCACCAGCCAGGGGGTCGATGCCGTCGACCTGGGCCTGGCCAGCACCGACCTCATCTACTTCGCGGCCGGCAAGCTCGACGCACCGGGCGCCATGTTCACCGCCTCCCACAACCCGGCCCAGTACAACGGCATCAAGCTGTGCCTGGCCGGGGCCGCGCCCGTCGGCGCCGACACCGGGCTCGACGAGATCAAGGCCGTGGCGGCCCAGGGCCTCGAGCCCGTCCCCGACGACCAGCGAGGCCGCGTCAGCCAGCTCGAGTTCCTCGACGAGTACGCCGACCACGTCCGGTCCTTCGTCGACGTGTCGAAGCTGCGGCGCCTCAAGATCGTGGCCGACACGGCCAACGGAATGGGTGGGCTCGTCGCCCCCAAGGTCTTCGAGAAGCTGCCCGTCGACCTCGAGATCATGTACGGCGAGCTCGACGGGACCTTCCCCAACCATCCGGCCGATCCCATCCAGCCCGAGAACCAGCGCGACCTTCAGGCTCGTGTCCTCGAGACCAAGGCCGACGTCGGCCTGGCCTTCGACGGCGACGCCGACCGGGTCTTCCTGGTCGACAACGAGGGCCAGACCATCTCCGGCTCGACCACCACCGCCATGGTGGCCAAGGCCATGCTCGAGAAGCACCCCGGCGCCACCATCCTCCACAACCTGATCTGCAGCCGAGCCGTCCCCGAGGTCGTCCGCGAGAACGGCGGCACACCCGTCCGCACCAAGGTCGGCCACTCGTACATCAAGGCGATCATGGCCGAGACGGGTGCGGTCTTCGGGGGCGAGCACTCTGGGCACTACTACTTCGCCGAGAACTACCGGGCGGACTCGGGGTTGGTGGCGACCATGGTCATCCTCGGCCTGCTCTGCGCGTCCGACCATCCTCTGTCGGAGCTGCGCAAGCCCTTCGAGCGCTACGCCGCGTCGGGCGAGATCAACACGGTCGTCGACGACCAGGGCGCCGTCATCGATCGGGTGGCCAAGGCTTACGCCGACGGCACCCAAGACCACCTCGACGGCCTCACCGTGA
>JAUTXA010000029.1 GCA_030838265.1 Actinomycetota bacterium
TGAGCTCGTCGTGGGCTTCGAGACGTATGACCATGCCCGGACCCTACTGCCGCGGCCCGCGGCGCAGGCGGGAAAGTTGCCTGTCCGCCTTGTCCTTCCGCTACCCTTTTGCATCCCCAGGATCCGCACGTGGTGCTTTCGCGCGTGCGCTTGCCTGCTGGGAGGGTTGGTTGCTGGGGCACCGACGCTCGCCACGACTACGGCGAGTGCGGCGCCGCCTCAGAATCGGACCCACCAGCTGGTGGCGCTACCGGTCGATCTGACCGAGTCGGTGCGCGCCGTGACGGCGCTGCGCCGGGCCGAGGAGCCCGTCTACGTCACCCAGCCGGCCACGGCTCAGATGCTGGCCCTCTCTCGCGCTGCCAGCTATCTGCGTGAGCACCCGCAACATCGCACCCTCGCCGTGCGGGCCAGTCGCAGCGCCGCTCCGGGTGCGGGACGCTTCGTCTGGCCCATCAAGGGCGTCATCACCGGTCCCTTCGGCGAGCCGCGCGCCAACGGCCCTCACCCCGGCCTCGACATCAACGGCCACATCGGTGACCCGGTGGGTGCCGGCGCCGCCGGGGTCGTGTCACTCGTCGGCGTGCCCGCCGGCTACGAGGGCTACGGCCTGATGGTGCTGATCGATCACGGCAACGGCCTGATCTCGATCTACGCCCATCTCTCCCAGACCAATGTGGGTGTGGGTCAGCAGGTAACCCCCGGCGATCTGATCGGCGCGGTGGGCTGCACCGGAAGCTGCACCGGTCCTCACCTCCACTTCGAGGTGCGGGTCAACAACACCCCGATCGATCCCGAGCCTCTCCTCCCCCCGCAGTAGCGCCCAGCCCGCCCGCGGCGCGCGCGCCGGTTACTCGAGCTGGAGCTGTTCGGAGCGGGCGGCCCGCTCCCGTAGCGGCTCCCACGTCTTGGCGCCCCGCGGGCCGCGGAGCTGCACTTGGATCTGATCGAGGGGGATGGCGCGCGCCGCTCCCTTGGTGTCGGTCAGGCCCAGGCTGCCGTCGCGCTCGAGGCGGGTGACGGTGCCGTCACGCCACCGGTCGGTCTCGCGCCGCCGCCAGCGGATGGACTCGCCCGGCTTCAGGCCGAGGGGCGCGAGATCGATCGCCGGGTCAGGCGGGGGCGGGACCTTGGCCGTCGCCTTGCGCGGGGTCATCCGCCGGTGACGCGGGCTTGGAGCTTGCGCATGCCCCGGATCCAGCGATCGGGGTCCTCGCCCTTTCGGCGCACGTACTCGGCCACCACAGGGTGGGGGAGGATGAGGAACTGCTCGGTCCGGATGCCCTGCACGACGGCCTCGGCCACGTCCTCGGGCTCGATCATGTCGCCCGCGGCCAGCACCACGTTGCCGGATGGGTCGTTGGCGTCGAGCCCGCCAAGCAGCATCGGTGTGCGCACCCCCTGCGGGCAGAGGCACGACACCTTGATGCCGGCGTCGCCGTGGGTGATGGCCAGCCACTCGGCCAACGCCACGGCGGCATGCTTGGTCACCGCGTAGGGGGCGGCGCCGATGTTGGTCAGCAGCCCGGCAGCCGATGCCGTGTTCAGCAGGTAGCCCTCGCCCCGGGCCAGCATGCCGGGCAGGACGGCGCGGGCCGCCCAGACGTGGGCCATCAGGTTGACGTCCCAGATCTTCTGCCAGGCCTCGTTGGTGGCCTCGACGCCGCCGCCGATGGCGATGCCGGCATTCGAGCAGAACAGGTCGATGGGCCCGTGGGCGTCTTCGGTCTTGGCCACCAGCGATTGAATCGAGGCCTCCTGCGAGACGTCGGTCGCCACCGCCAGCCCGCCGATCTCGTCGGCCACCGCCGCGGCCCCGTCCCCGTCGAGGTCGGCCACCACCACGGCCCGGGCCCCCTCGGCGGCGAAGCGACGGGAGAGGGCGCGGCCTATGCCACTGGCGCCCCCCGTGACGATGACGACCTTGTCCTTGAGCTCCATGGCCGCATCGTAGGGGGAGGGTGAGACCGGCTCAGGAGCCGGCGGCGATGACCTCGTCGAGGCCGTCGCGCAGGCAGTCCCGCAGCAGCTCGGGGTCGTCGACCGCGGCTGTGTCGATATTGAGCCCGAAGTCGAGCTGGTCGAGGTACGACAGCAGCGTGATGTTGAAGGCGGTGCCCGCCGTCGGACCCATGGGGTGGTTCGACAGCACCTTGGCCCCGGCGATGAAGAGGTCGAAGGGCGCTCCTCGCACGTTCGAGCAGGCGAAGTCGACGGTCTCGACCTGCTGGCGAGCGAGACGGACGATGATCGGCGTGGGCAGGGTCGAGAGGATCCCGGCCAGGGCGTCGGCCAGGCCGAGGGCCCGCTCGCTCTTGACCTGATCGAGCCGCTCGTGGACGGCCGCGAAGCGGGCGACGGGGTCGGTGATCCCGGCCGGGACGAGCACTCGGCTGGGGGCGAAGGCGTTGCCGCCCGCCGACTTGTCGGTGCGAGTGCTCACGGGCATCGACACTCGCAGCTCGTCGACCTCTTTGCCCTTGGCCCGGTGGTACGCGCCCGCCCCGCCGGCCACGCCCGTGACGTAGAGGTCGTTGAGGGTGCCACCGAGCGATTTGGCCGCCTGCTTGGCCGCGCCCATCTCGACGCTGAGCGTCTCGAAGCGCCGTCCCATCGACCGGACCCCGGCCCACAACGGCGACCGGGCCTTGTCGGTGATCACCAGCTGACGGGCCATCGACTGGGCCGTGCTGATCGGGTTCCGCGCCGACTCCATGGCTCCGCCGACGGCTCGCCAGGTGAGGTCGAGGGGCCGGCGCAGGGCGGCGCCGACCGACTCGAACATCCCGTCCCGTCCCTCGAGGTCGTCTTCGCTTTCGCCTCCCGAGGCCGGGGGAGGGGACGCGGGATCCTCGGCCGGATCGCGCTCGAGGTCGAGGAACATGGCGGACATGCGGACCCCGCCCACGCCGTCGGTGATGGTGTGGTGCATCTTGGCCAACAGGGCGGCCCGGTCGTCGGCCAGGCCCTCGATGATCGTGTACTGCCACAGCGGGCGCTGCGGGTCGAAGGCGTCGGTGTAGAGCAGGGCGGCCAGGTCGAGCAGGTCGCGCTCGTGGCCCGGCGGCGGGGCCGCCATGTGGCGGACGTGGTAGTCGAGGTCGAACTCGGGGTCGAACTCCCACGATGGCGGAGCCAGCGGGATCCCGGGCGGCACCACGCGTTGGCGGAGTCGAGGGATGGCAGCCACCGCCGCCTCCATCCGCCGCCGGAAGCGGACCACGTCGGGGGCGCGGTCGAGGAAGGTGACGTTCAGGAACGTGGAGCGCATCGACGGGTCGCGTTCGACGGCCCACATCAGCGCTTCGGTGTCAGTCAGTCGCCGCTCGCTCTTCAGCGGTCGGTCGTCGGCCATCCCGCCAACATAGGGCCCGGCGAAGCCGGGGCCCACCGGGCGGGACCTACCGGGGGATGGAGGTGTGCTTGAACTCGTTGAGATCGGGCCAGCCGGTGAGCAGCTCGAGGGTCCGCTCGATGGTCTGGATCGAGAACTGGCCGTCGTCGGACGGGCGGCTCATGAGGCGGACGAACACGGCCCGGTCGTTGGCGATGAAGGTGGGGACGCCGAAGACGCGGTTGTCGTTGACCGATGCCTCGTGGGCCTTGCGGAACGTCTCGAGGGGCCAGCCCGCCTTGATCTCGTCGAAGACGGCGGCCGAGTCGACGCCCGCCTCGTCGAGCACGGCCCGCACGACGGCTTCCTCGCGCAGGTCCCGGCCTTCGTCATGGCGAGCCTGGAAGAGGGCGACGTGGGCGTCGAGAAACGTGTCGGGGAAGCGATCCCGCACCACGATGCCGGCTTCCATGGCCAGCAGGCCGGCCGCCGCCCCAGGGTCGTCCCAGACGTCGAGGCCGCCCTCGTCGACATGGACCTGGTTGAGCGAGAAGGGCACGAACGTGACGTCCCACTCGGCGCCCGCCTTGAGGCCGGCCACCAGGTGCTCGTGGGCGTTGCGGGCAAAGGGGCAGCGGTAGTCCCAGGTCACGGAAAAGGGGGGAAGGCTCATGAAACGTGCAACAAGGCCGGAGCGGCCCCTGTTCCGGCCGGGCCAGAAACGGGCCCCGACACGCTCACTCGGTTTCGCCGCCTGGGGCGGGGTCGGGGGCGTGGAGCACGCCGGCCCGGTGCATTGGAAGGGGGCTGAGCTTGCGGCCGATGCGGCCCAGCACCACCCCGATGCCGATGCCCACCACCACGTCCGACGCGTGGTGGACCTTCACGTGGACCCGGCTCCAGGCCACGACGAGGGCGAGCACGTAATAGGCGGGCCACAGCACGTCGTCCTCGGCCAAGAGCCCGGCGGCGGTGAAGGCCGAGGTGGCGTGACCGCTGGGGAAGCTGCTCGTCCGGGGGCGGCGCAGGTGGAGGGGGCCAACCGTGCCCGACACGGGCCGGGCCCGCCGGAAGACCGATTTGATGCCGAGGTTGACCACCACCGACTCGACGGCCAGCCCGACGCTCACTCGCACCGCGGCCGGCAGATGGCGCTCGGACCGCAGGCCTCGCGCCGCGCCGAGGATCAGCCACACCAGGCTGTGATCGCCGAGGGCAGAGGCCGAGTAGAAGACCCGGTCGGCGACTGGGTTGCCGCGCAGGTGCTGGTCGAACCACGCATCGACCCGGGCATCGAAGGCGTCGACCGACTTCCCGAGCGGCATAGGCGAGCGAGCCTATTCGCCGCGATCAGCCTCTCGGAGCGACGTGACAGTTGTCCGCTCTATGCGAGGACAACTGTCACCTCGTGAGCTCAGACGGCGACGACGAGCTCGGCCTCGGCCTCGGCTCGGGGCACCAACGAGAGATCGCCGCCGACCGCCGGGCAGAAGGCCCGGAACGAGCAGTAGTCGCAGAGGCGCGATGGCTTGGGCTTGAAGCTCTCGGTGAGGCAGGCCCGTTCGACCGCTGTCCAGATGGCCCGGGTCTTGGTGCCGAGCGCCTTGATCGACTGCTCGGACGGAACGGCGGTGATGGCCACCGGCTCGCGGAGGTGGAGGAGCTGGATGCGGGCCGGCCGGCGCCCGAGGACCTGCTCGCACAGGAAGGCGTAGAAGTGGATGCCCATGAGCCGGCGCTGCTCGTTGAACTCACCCGGCGCCCGGCCCGTCTTGTAGTCGGTGACCACCAGCTCGCCGTCTTCGTCGAGCTCGAGGCGGTCGATGATGCCCCGCAGCCGCAGACCGCCGAGGTTGGCCTCGAGGCGAAGCTCGGTGCCGATCATGTTCACCGAGTTGGGGTCTTCGAGCTCGAAGTACTGGCGGACCAGCACCTCGGCCTCGGCGTGGAACTCGGCCCACTCGTCGTCGGACATCTCCAGGTCGCGGTGCTCGTCATCTTCGAGGACCTCGATCTTGGCCGCCTCGAGGTGCTGGAGGGCGACGCCCAGGGTGCGCTGGCCCTGGGGCTCGTGCCAGAAGAGGCGCTCGAGGGCTCGGTGGACGAGGGTGCCCTTGGCCGTGGCCGGGCTGGCGGGCTCGGGGAGGTGGTCGATGGCGGAGAAGCGGAAGGCCAGCGCGCACTCGGTGAAGGTGGACACCTTCGACGGGGACAGCGAGGTGGGAAGGGGCAGACTCATCGCTCCTCAGGGTAGGCGGGGGGTGTGACGAAGAGGTGGTTCACCGATCGGCGCACGTCGCACGCAATGATGTCGGGGTGCAACTACGGCGGTGGCTCATCTCGACGGGGTCTGTCCTCATGGCCGTCGGCCTCGTCGGAGAGGGCGCCCTCT
>JAUTXA010000038.1 GCA_030838265.1 Actinomycetota bacterium
GCCGTCGCCTGGTCGAGCTGCTCAAGCAAGCCAACGGCTCGCCCATGCCGGTCGAGGAGCAGGTGGTGTCGCTGTTCGCCGGCACCGCCGGGTTCCTCGACGACCTCGACGTGGCCGACGTCCGGCGCTTCGAGTCCGGGCTCATCGAGGACGTCCGCAGCCGCCACTCTGATCTGCTCAAGGAGATCCGCGACGGCGGCGCCCTTCCGGAGGACAAGCTCAAGGAAGCCATCGCCGCCTACAAGGATCGGTTCACTTCGAGCCGCGACGCCACGGCCGCCCTTCCCGTCAGCGCCGAGGCCTAGGAGTCCGACGTGGCAGGTGGCCAGGAGCGCGTCCTCAAGCGCCGGATCAAGAGCTTCCAGTCGATGAAGAAGATCACGCGCGCCATGGAGCTCATCGCCGCCTCCCGCATCGTCAAGGCCCAGCAGCGGGTGTCGGCGGCCCGGCCCTACAGCGAGCAGATCACCGAGGTGATCCGCAACCTTGCCGCCGGGGGCGCCGGAAGCTCGCACCCCCTCCTCGCCGAGCGCGACGAGGTCCGCAGCATCGGCTACGTGGTGGTCACCGCCGACCGCGGCCTGGCCGGTGGATACAACTCCGGCGTCATCCGCGCCGCCGAGCGGGCCCTGCAAGCCGAGACCGGTGGCGACCCGTCCCGCTACAAGCTCTTCCTGCTGGGCAAGAAGGCGCGCGACTACTTCAGCTACCGCGGCTATCAGATCGAGGCCAGCTTCACCGGAATGAGCGACCAGCCCACCTACGACAACGCTCGTGAGGTGGCCGAGGTCATCATGAAGGCCTTCGAGGAGGGCCAGGTCGACCGCGTCGATCTGGCCTACACCCAGTTCCTCTCGGTCGGCACCCAGCGGGTCGTCATTCGCCGCTTCATGCCCATCGAGCAGGAGTCGATAACCGAGGCGCCATCTGAAGGCCCGACGGCCGACTACGAGTTCGAGCCCTCGCCCGACGGCATCCTCGACCGGCTCCTTCCCCGGTACGCCGAGGCCCGTCTCTTCGCCGCCATGCTCGACGCCGCCGCGTCCGAGCACGCCGCCCGTCAGCGGGCCATGAAGTCGGCCACTGACAACGCCGAGGAGCTCATCAAGGTCCTCAACCGCCAGATGAACCGGGCCCGCCAGGAGTCCATCACCACCGAGATCATGGAGATCGTCGGAGGCGCCGAAGCGCTCGCTCAGGGCGCCATGAAGGAGCCGCCCGACTACTTCCGAGAGCACCAGGAGACCGCATGACGCTCACCGCAGATCCCCAGTCCGCGTCCGACAACAGCGAGGAGCTGAAGGACGGACGCATCGTGGCCATCGTCGGCCCCGTCGTCGACGTGGAGTTCCCGCCCAACAACCTGCCCGAGCTGAACGGCGCCCTGCAGTTCACCGTCGAGGTCGAGGGAGTCAAGACCGACGTCGTGGCCGAGGTCGCTCAGCACATCGGTGAGAGCCGGGTGCGAGCCATCGCCATGAAGCCGACCGACGGCCTGGTCCGCGGCGCCCCCGTGAAGAACCTCGGGCGCGGCATCACCGTCCCCGTCGGGAAGGGCACCCTGGGCCACGTCTTCAACGTCATCGGCGAGCCCCTCGACACCCGAGGCGAGCCTCTGACCGAGGGCATCGACGCTCAGTGGGAGATCCACCGGCCCGCCCCTGCCTTCTCCGACCTCGACCCCGAGACCAAGATGTTCGAGACGGGCCTCAAGGTCGTCGACCTCCTCGAGCCCTACCGCCTGGGCGGCAAGATCGGCCTCTTCGGTGGGGCCGGTGTGGGCAAGACCGTCATGATCCAGGAGATGATCATCCGGGTCGCCCGCCAGCACGGCGGCGTGTCGGTGTTCGCCGGTGTGGGCGAGCGCACCCGAGAGGGCAACGACCTCTGGCTCGAGATGCAGGAGTCCGGCGTGATCGCCAACACGGCCCTCGTCTACGGCCAGATGGACGAGCCCCCCGGCGTCCGCCTGCGCGTCGCCCTCTCGGCCCTCACCATGGCCGAGTACTTCCGCGACGTCGAGAACCAGGACGTGCTCCTCTTCATCGACAACATCTTCCGGTTCACCCAGGCCGGCTCCGAGGTGTCGACCCTGCTGGGCCGCATGCCCTCGGCCGTGGGCTACCAGCCCACACTGGCCGGCGAGATGGGCCAGCTCCAGGAGCGGATCACGTCGGTCAAGGGCCGCTCGATCACGTCGCTGCAGGCCGTGTACGTGCCCGCCGACGACTACACCGACCCGGCGCCCTTCACCGCCTTCACCCACTTCGACGCCACCACCAACCTCGACCGCGGCGTGTTCGCCAAGGGCATCTTCCCCGCCGTCGACCCGCTGGCGTCGACGTCGAACATCCTGCAGCCCGACATCGTCGGCGACGAGCACTACAACGTGGCCCGTCGCACCATCCAGGTGCTGCAGCGCTACAAGGAGCTCCAGGACATCATCGCCATCCTCGGCATCGACGAGCTCACCGAGCAGGACAAGGTCCTCGTGGGCCGGGCCCGGAAGGTCGAGAAGTTCCTCGGCCAGCCCATGTACGCCGGCGAGCCCTTCACCGGCATCCCCGGTGCCAACGTCCCGGTGGCCGAGACCATCGAGGCCTTCGGCAAGCTCCTCGAGGGCGAGTTCGACGACCTGCCCGAGCAGGCCTTCTTCAACGTGGGCGGCATCGACGATCTGCAGGCCAAGGCCAAGCAGCTCCAGGCCGAGGACTAGTCGTGCAGGTCGAGCTGGTCTCGCCCGAGCGCATCCTCTACTCAGGGGAGGCCGAGATGGTGATCTGCAGGACGGTGTCGGGCGACATCGCCTTTCTCGACCACCACGCCCCGTTCATCGGCGCCCTCGACATCTGCGTCGTGCGCATCAAGACGGCCAACGGTGAGGAGAAGGCGGCGGTGCACGGCGGCTTCGTCGAGGTGCGCGACAACCGGGTGATCATCCTCTCCGACGTGGCCGAGCTGGCCAGCCAGATCGACGTCGAGCAGGCCCGGCAGCGCAAGGAAGAGTTCGAGCGCAACGTCGAGCATTGGGACGACGCCGAGGTCGAGGCCGGCCTGCGCCGGGCCCATGTCCGCCTCGAAGTGGCCGGGGCCGTCTAGACCCTCGAGACGGGTTTGCTGGCGCTGGGCGCCGGGCACAGGTGAACCATGCTCACCATCCTGATCATCGTCGTCCTACTCGTCCTTCTCCTCGGTGGAGGCGGCTACTACCGCGGCCGCGGCCGTCGGCTCTAACCACATCAACATCTGCATCTGGCGTCACGGCCACCGGCGTTATCGTCGGTGGCCGTGGCCAAGATGCGGCTGGGTGTCGCACTCCTGATCCCCAATCCCCTGGCCGCTGAGATCGACGGCCTCCGGCGGGCGTTGGGCGATGGCGGCTTGGACCGCATCCCCCCGCACCTCACGCTGGTCCCGCCCGTGAACGTCCGCGAGGATCGGCTCTCCGATGCCCTGGCGGTCCTCCGGAATGCGGGCACAGGAACCCGGCCCTTCATCCTCGAGCTGGGCCCG
>JAUTXA010000048.1 GCA_030838265.1 Actinomycetota bacterium
GGGGCCCACGACTCGATCTGGGCCCGGTGGTAGGCGGCGCCCTCGTCGGGCGTCAACAGCTCGCCGGGGTTGTAGCCGTCGCCGCGGGGACCGATACATCCGCTGACGACGAGCTCGACGTCGGGAAACTCCGTCCCCGCCTGGCGGAGAAAGGCGACGGCATCGCGGTTGACGTGATCGAGACGGGCGGTGTCGTACCCGAGACGGGCGCCCCAGTCTCGGTTGGCCCGCCACGTCGGCGTTTCGACGACGATTCCCGTGCCGGCCTCAGCGGCCACCCGCAGGTGGTCTCGGACGTACTCGGCCAGCAGAGCGCGGCCCGTCGGCTCCTCGAGGAGCGGGAAGGCGGCGAAGTCAGGGAGCTCGACGCCGCGGAGGAACACCAACCACGTCTCGAGCCCGCTATCTGTCAGCACTGCGGTGGTCATGCAAGGCGAGCCTAGGAAGCTGGCCTACTCAGGCGACGGGCCGCACCACATCGAGACGTACTCGAACATCGGGTTGCCGTTCGAGTCGTAGACGTTGATGTTGCCGCACTGGTCGCGCCGCACCGAGGGCAGGTCGGCCCGGGCGTGGGCCGCGGGGGCGAAGGCGGCGAGGCCGGCGAGAGCGAACAGGGTGGCCAGAGCGAGGGAGATCTTCTTGCGCATCGGAGCAGTATGCCCGATCTGCCCGGGTTGATGGCAAACCTTGGAGGACCGGGAGGCACAATGACGGCGATGACCGCCGCCGTGGTGACGCCACCGCCACCGCCACCCTCGCCCGCCATGGCCGGCCAAAGACGGTGGGGCCGCTACCCCGTCGTCCTGCCCACCCGCCACGACCCCCGGCTGCAGCTGGCCGCGATCATCATCACCCTGCAGGTCCTGGGCCAGACCGTCCTGCGCTTCCAGCTCTCGATCGCCCAGATCCTCATTGCGGTCCTCACCTGCGGCCTGCTCGAGGTGGCCATCACCCTCTGGCGGCGGCGGATCATCATGTGGCCGGCCAGCGCCCTCCTCACCGGCAACGGCGTGTCGTTCATCCTCCGAGTGCCGGGCACCGCCCACGGCGACTGGTGGAGCACGCGCGGCTGGTGGATCTTCCTCGTCACCGCGGCCGTCTCGCTGCTCTCGAAGTACGTGATCCGCCCGGGCGGCCGGCACATCTTCAACCCGTCGAACATCGGGCTCGTCGCCTGCTTCCTGGTCCTCGGCTCGCGCCGCACCGAGCCGCAGTACCTGTGGTGGGGGCACCTCTCGCCCGGCCTCGTCGCCACCCTCGCCGTGATCGTCGTCGGGGGCCTGCTCCTCACCCGCCGTGTCCGGATGCTGCCGCTGGCCGTCGCCTTCTGGGTCACCTTCGCGGCGAGCGTCGGGCTGATCGTGGGCCTCGGCCACTGCATGCAGGCGCCCTGGCACCTCGGGCCCGTCTGCGGGACGGGCTTCTGGACGGTCGTCGTCCTCTCGCCCGAAGTCCTCGTCTTCCTCTTCTTCATGATCACCGACCCCAGAACGGCGCCGGAGGGGCCGCTGGCCAGGCTGGCCTACGGCGCGGCGGTCGGCTTCCTGGCCGCCCTCTTCCTCGCGCCGCAACGGACCGAGTTCGCCACCAAGGTCGCCATCCTCTTGGCCCTCGCCGTCGTCTGCGCCGCCGTCCCTGCCGTGCGCGGGGTGGCGCACCGGGCAACGTCCGCGTCACTCACGTGGCCGAGTCGCCTCCTTCTCGCTGCCGCCAGCGCCAATCTCGCCGTGGCCCTGCTGGCCACCGCGGCGGCTCCGGCCAAGCCTCTGCATCGAGTGGCGAGCGCCAGCACGCCGGCCGGGACGTGGTTCTCGACGCCCACCATCCCCGACAGCGTCGACTACCGCGCCTTCGGGCGGTCCGGCCCGACGTCGAGCGAACCCACCACCACGACGTTGCCGCCCCCGCCCATCCCCCACGTGGCCGGGCCCTTGCCCCGCATCACCATCACCGCATCGGCCCGGGCCGCCAACCCGGCCGTCACCACGGCCGCAGCCCGACAAATCATCACCGACCTCATCGACGACTTGGCGGCAGAGCGCCTGGCCCTCGCCACCAACAACCAAGACCTCGCCATCGAGGTCAACAACAACCCCCGGCTGGCCCGGCTCATCTGGGCCATCCACGTCCACGGGCTGACGGGCACCACCGAGGTGCGCGACTTCCACTTCGACCGGGTCACCATCGGGCTGAACAAGCCGGCCGGCAGCTCGCAGGACTCCCCGCAGCTCGCCGTCCAAGCGGTGGGGACGGTCACCGTCTCGACCATCGACGGCTACGGCGCCAGCCACCCCGGCCCGCCCCAGGCCTTCCGCGGCACCTTCCTCGTCACCGAGACCAACCGCTACGTGATCGACGGGGTCTGAGCAAGCGGGTGCGGCGGGCGCCGGAGGCACGAAACGGTCCGGTACCCTCTGCGCACGGGAACGACGCCCGTCCCGGCAACGGGGCGGGCGTTTCCGGCGAGTGTCCCGGTGGGGTGTGGTGACTGCTGACGAACTGGATGCCGAGGTGCGGACGGTGCTGGCCGAGCACGGGAAGTTGGCCGTCGACGCCCACGCCCTCGACGCCGACGCTGACACCTACCGGGCCGGGATGACGTCGCACGCCAGCGTCAACGTCATGCTCGCTCTCGAGGACGCCTTCGACGTCGAGTTCCCCGAGCGGATGCTCAACAAGCGCACCTTCGCTTCGGTGTCGGCCATCCGGGCCGCGGTGGCCGAGCTCACCAGCGGCGCGGCCTGATGACCGGGCGCTCGGCGAGCGATCTCGTCCGCAAGGCGGCCAAGGTGGCCGACGAGGTGGCGGGGCCCGCGGCCGACGACGTCGACCGCCAGGCCCGCTTCCCCCGCGAGGCGGTCGACGCCCTGCGGGGCGAAGGCCTGCTCTCGGCCCTCGTCCCCGCCGAGCTCGGCGGTGGTGACGACGACCTGCAGGCGGTGTCCGAGGCCGTCACCGCCCTGGCCCGGCACTGCGCATCGACGGCGATGGTCTTCGCCATGCACCAGATCCAGGTGGCGTGCATGGCCCGCCACCGGGGCCACCAGCTGCTCGACGACTACATGGCTGAGATCAGCGCCGAGCAGCGCCTGCTCGCCTCGGCCACGACCGAGATCAACATCGGGGGCGACGTCCGGTCGAGCTCGTGCGCGGTCGAGCGCGACGGCGAGCGCTTCACCCTGGCCAAGACCGCAACGGTCATCTCGTATGGCGAGTATGCCGACGCCGTCCTCACCACCGCCCGCCGCGACCCGGAGGCGCCGCCCAGCGACCAGGTCCTCGTCCTGTGCCGGGCCGACGAGGTCACCCTCGAGCCCATCAGCGGCTGGGACACCCTCGGCTTCCGCGGCACGTGCAGCCTGGGATTCAAGCTCACCGCCGCGGGCGACGTCGGCTGCATCCTCCCCGACTCCTTTGGCGACATCTCGGCCCAGACCATGCTCCCCGTCTCCCACATCCTGTGGGCGTCGGTCTGGCTGGGCTTGGCCCAGGAGGCCGAGGCCCGGGCCCGCAAGTTCGTGCAGAAGGAAGCGCGGAAGAACCCGAGCCACCCGCCGCCGTCGGCTCTGCGCCTGGCCGAGCTGACCGCTGTCCTGCAGCAGATGACGCAGCTGGTGCGCGCTGCGTCCCGCCAGTTCGACGAGCAGGCCGACGACCGCGAGGCCCTGGCGTCGATCGGCTTTGCCATCTCGATGAACGCTCTCAAGGTGGCGGCGGCCGACCTCGTCGTCGACGTCGTCAACCGGGCCATCGTCATCTGCGGGATGGCGGGCTACCGCGAGGATTCGCCCTTCTCCCTGGGCCGCATCCTGCGCGACGCCCACGGGGCCCAGGTGATGATCAACAACGACCGCATCAACGCCAACAATGCCCAGATGCTGCTCGTCCACCGAGGTAGCGAGTGACCGACGCCGCCGTCGCCTTCCGCGACGAGCTGGTGGGGCGGGGCCTGTTGGTGGCGACCGGCGTCGATGGCCTCTACGGCCGGGGTGAGCAGTTCGAAGCAGTGGTCGAAGCCGTCGACCGGCTCGTCGTCGAGGCGGCGCGGGCCGACGCGCCAACGGTGCTTCGCTTCCCGCCCGTGATGCCCCGCTGGGTCTTCGAGCGCACCGACTACTTGCGCTCGTTCCCCAACCTCACCGGCGCGGTGCAGACCTTCGCCGGTGACGACAAGGCCCACGCCGCCCTGCTGGCCGAGCTCGAGGGTGGCGGCGACTGGTCGACCCATCTCGAGCCCGCGGGCGTCGTCCTGTGCCCCGCCGCCTGCCACCCCCTCTACCCGATGCTGACCGGTCGCCAGCCCGAGGGCGGGCGCTACTTCGACGTCTACGGCTATTGCTTCCGCCACGAGCCGGCCATCGACCCGGCCCGCATGCAGGCGTTCCGCATGCACGAGATCGTCTACGTCGGCGACCCCGACGGGGCCCAGGCCCACCGCGACCGTTGGGTCGATCGAGGCCTCGAGCTGCTGGGCGGCCTCGGCCTGGCCGTCGAGGCGGTCGTGGCCAACGACCCCTTCTTCGGACGGGTCGGACGCATGCTCGCCGCCAACCAGCGCGACGAAGCCCTCAAGCTCGAGGTGGTCACGCCGGTCGTGGCCGAGGGACCCACGGCGATCATGTCGGCCAACTGCCACCGCGATCACTTCGGCATCCCGTTCGCCATCGAGTCCTCGACGGGCGAGGTGGCCCACAGCGCCTGCGTCGGCTTCGGGATGGAGCGGATCACCCTCGCCCTCCTCCACACCCACGGCCTCGACGCCGCGGCGTGGCCGGCCGCCGTGCGGTCGACCCTCTGGCCATGAGCACCCAGCTCCGACCCATCGACGCCCGCGCCTACGAGTCGCACGTCCTCCATGCGACCGAGCGCAGCTGGACCGAGACCAACTGCTACGTCGACCTGTGGATCGAGGTGCTCCACGCCCTCGGGGCCGAGCCCCTGGCCGCGTGCGCCTTCACCCTGAGCGCCGGCTTCGAAGCCGATCAGTGGACATTCATCAAGGTGCCGCCCGAGGACCTGCGCTCGCTGTTCGGCATCGAGATCGGCGAGCTGGCGGTGTGGCGGCCCATCCCCGACCACATCGACGAGCACCTCGGCGCCGGGCAGCTGCTCACCGTCGAGGTCGACTCGTGGTTCCTCCCCGACACCCAGGGCACCTCGTACCGGAGCGAGCACGTGAAGACGACGATCGTCCCCCAGATGATCGATCGGGACGGGCGGCGACTCGGCTACTTCCACAACGCCGGCTACTTCGAGCTCGAGGGCGAGGACTACGCCGGCCTCTTCGCACCGGTCGCCCTGCCGCCCTACGTCGAGCTGGTGAAGCTCGACCGCTTCGACCCGCGGCCTTCCGACCTGGCGGCTCGCTCGGCCGTGTTGGCGGCCGAGCATCTGGCCCGGCGGCCGTCGTCGAACCCCGTCGCCGAGATGGCGGCCCGGCTGCAGGCCGACCTGCCGTGGTTGGTCGAGCAGGGTCTCGACGCCTTCCACCAGTACGCCTTCGTCACCGTCCGTCAATGCGGGGCGTGCGCCGAGCTGGCCGCGTCGTATGTCGAGTGGCTTGAAGCCTCGGCCGACCTCGCCCCGTCGAAGGCGGCGCAGTCGCTGCACGCCCTGGCCGACGGGGCCAAGTCGCTGCAGTTCGGTTTGGCCCGGGTGGCGCGGGGACGTCAGTACGACATCGCGCCGGCGCTGGCCGAGATGGAGCGCTCGTGGGACGACGCCATGGCCGAGCTCGGCCGTCACCATGGAGGCTGACACGCCGGGATCGATGCGTTGGATGGCGGCGGCGGCCGCACCCGGATCGATCACCAGCCCCTCCGAGCTGCGGGTGGCAGAGCTGCACTGGATCCCGGCGACCGTCCCGGGGACGGCGGCCGGTGCTCTCGCCGTCGCGGGCGCGTGGGCGGCGGGCGACGATCGTGACCTCGATGCCGAAGACTGGTGGTTCCGCGCCGATGTCACCGTTGCCACGGAGTGCGCTGGCCAGGATCACGTCCTCCGGCTCGGTGGCTTGGCCACGGTGGCCGAGGTGTTTCTCGACGGTCGGCGCGCGCTGTCGAGCAGCAACATGTTCCGCGCTCACCAGATCGACACCGGTCCCCTCGCCGGCGACCACGAGATCGTCATCTGCTGCCGGGCCTTGCGCCCGCTGCTCGACCAGAAGCACCCCCGGCCGCGCTGGAAGACGCGCCTGGTGCCCGACCAGTCGCTGCGCTGGTTCCGCACGACGTTCCTCGGCCGCATGCCGGGCTTCGGGCCTATCCCCGCCGTGGTGGGTCCGTG
>JAUTXA010000078.1 GCA_030838265.1 Actinomycetota bacterium
CCAGGACGGACAGCTCACCCCTGGCCGTGCTGAGTTGGACACCGGGCTCGATACGGGCGTCGAAGGAAACCGACAGGGTCTCCGAGCGGGTCGGGCCGAACCGCCAGATCGTCAGGTCGCCGTCGACGGTCTCCTCGACCGGCGCCGGCCCCAACCCGTTCTCGTCGAAGGCGTCGAAGTACTTCGACGTGACCGCCACCGTGAGGCCGTCGGGAAAGCCTCCGGCCCTCGTGACCTCGAAGGACCACGGCGTCGCCAGCCCCGGCCGCGACACGGACCCGTAGGTGACCGAGAGCTCGTAGCCGCCGCCGGTCGCGGTGACTGTGCGGCTGCGCACGCCATAGAAGCCCAGGGCGCCCAGCAGGAGGAACAGCCCCAGGGCGACGGCGAAGACCCGCCGTCCCCTCCGGGCTCGCACCTGACGGGCGATGTCGGTGGGCGCCGGCTCCGTCGGGATGCTGGTTCGGGCCCCCTCAGCCTGCACGGCCGAGCACGCTACCGACGGCGACCTTCGGATTGGTGGACCCTGGCGGCGGGGCCGGAGCGGCCGACGCAAACGGGGAGGCGCCCCCCGAAGGGCGCCTCCCCGTTCAGCCCGTACCGGAGCTAGGCCATGTCCTTCTTCTCGAGGGCCGAGCAGACTGTCTGGGTGATCGCCCGGGTGACCAGGTAGGGGTCACAGTTGGCGTTCGGCCGGCGGTCCTCGATGTAGCCGCTCTTGTCCACCTCGACCTGCCAGGGGATGCGCACCGAAGCGCCCCGGTTGGACACGCCGTAGCTGAACTCGTTCCACGGGGCGGTCTCGTGCAGGCCGGTGAGCCGGGCCTCAATGCCGAAGCCGTACTGGTGGACGTGCTCCATGAAGTTCTCACCGAGCGCCTCGCAGGCGGCGATGATCGGGTCGTAGCCGTTGCGCATGGCCTTGGTGGAGAAGTTGGTGTGGGCGCCGGCGCCGTTCCAGTCGCCGTGGACCGGCTTCGGGTCGAGCGTGGCCGACACGTCGAAGTCCTCGGCGGTGCGGTAGAGCAGCCAGCGGGCGACCCAGAGGTGGTCGGACACGTCCAGGGGCGAGCCGGGGCCGATCTGGAACTCCCACTGGCCCGGCATGACCTCGGCGTTGATGCCCGAGAACAGCAGGCCGGCGTCGATGCAGGCCTGCATGTGCCTCTCGACGATCGGCCGGCCGAAGATCTCATCGGAGCCGACGCCGCAGTAATAGCCGCCCTGGGGGGCGGGGAAGCCCTTCGGGGGGAAGCCCAGGGGCCGACTGCCCTCGAAGAAGGTGTACTCCTGCTCGATGCCGAACCACGGCTCCTGGGCCCCGTACTTCTCCGACACCTCGCGCAGGGCGGCCCGGGTGTTGCTCGGGTGCGGCGTCATGTCGGTCAGCAGCACCTCACAGAGCACCAGCACGTCGTTGCCACCCCGGATGGGGTCAGGGCAGCTGAACACCGGCTGCAGCACACAGTCCGAGGCGCTACCGGGCGCCTGGTTGGTCGACGAGCCGTCGAAGCCCCAGATGGGGAGCTCCGCCCCGTCGGCCAGGATCTTGGTCTTGGACCGCAGCTTGGCCGTCGGCTCCGTGCCGTCGATCCAGATGTACTCAGCTTTGTAGACCACGTATCTCCTCGGTTATGCGGGTCGGGGGCCTGGGTGAAGCCGGCCCGACGGTCGTCGGACGCCAATAGTGAGCCTCATCGTCGTTGCCGAACCAATTCTGCTTTGTGAACGCTCTGTGAACCAGCCGGCGCCGTCGACCCCGGCGGTCGGTCTCCAGGTTGGCAGACGTGCCGGCGACACGGCGCCAGACTCCTAGGCTCCACCGATGTGATCGACCATCCCTGCTTTCCGGCCGAGACCTGGTGCATCCGGGAAACGTCGCTCGACCTCGACGTGCTGGCCCAGTCCGAGTCGATCTTCGCACTGGCCAACGGCCACTTGGGGCTGCGGGGCAACCTCGACGAGGGCGAGCCCTATGGGCTGCCGGGCACCTACCTGAACGGCTACTACGAGCTGCGGCCGCTGCCGTACGCGGAAGCGGGTTACGGCTACCCCGAGTCGGGCCAGACGATGATCAACGTCACCAACGGCAAGCTGCTGCGGCTCCTGGTCGACGACGAGCCGTTCGACGTCCGCTACGGCCGCCTCGATGCCCACGAGCGGGTGCTCGACCTGCGGGCGGGCACCCTGACCCGTGACGTCGAGTGGGTGTCGCCCGCCGGCCAGGCCGTCCGGATCCGCTCGCAGCGAGTGGTGTCCTTCACCCACCGGGCGGTGGCCGCCATCGCCTACGAGGTGGAGGCGGTGGGCGACAAGGCCCGGGTCGTCGTCCAGTCCGAGCTGGTGGCCAACGAGCCCATGCCGCGACCGAGCAACGACCCACGGGTCGCCGCCGCACTGGCCTCGCCCCTGGTGTCGGAGCACCATGGCAGCCGGGGCGACACCCGCGTGGCCTTGGCCCATCACACCGCCGTGAGCGGCCTCCGCATGGCGACCGCCATGGACCACCTCGTCGAGGGCCCGCCGCGCACCGACGTGGCGGCGGAGTCGGGGCCCTACACCGGACGGGTCACCATCACCACGGTGCTCGAGCCGGGCCAGCGCCTGCGCCTCGTGAAGTTCATCGCCTATGGCTGGTCGAGCCTCCGGTCGCGGCAGGCTCTGGTCGACCAGGTCGTCGCCGCCCTGACCGCGGCCCGCCAGGCCGGGTGGAACGGCCTGCTGGCCGAACAGCGCGAGTACCTCGACACCTTCTGGGACCGTAGCGCGGTCGAGATCGACGGGGACCTCGAGATCGAGCAGGCGGCGCGCTTCGCGATGTTCCACATTCTCCAGGCCGGCGCCCGGGCCGAGGGGCGGGCCATACCGGCCAAGGGCCTGACCGGCTCCGGCTACGACGGGCACGCCTTCTGGGACACCGAGTCCTTCGTCCTACCCCTGCTCACCTACACCTTCCCGCCGGCGGCGGCCGACGCCCTGCGCTGGCGGCACAGCACGCTGCCCATCGCCCGGGAGCGGGCCCGGACACTCGGCTTCGCCGGCGCCGCCTTCCCATGGCGGACGATCGCAGGGGAGGAGTGCTCCGGCTACTGGCCGGCGGGCACGGCTGCCTTCCACGTCAACGCCGACATTGCCGACGCCGTGGTGCGCTACGTGGACGCCACCGGTGACGAGGACTTCGAGCGCGAGGTCGGCCACGACCTCCTAGTGGAGACGGCCCGGCTGTGGATGTGCCTGGGCCACTTCCACCGGGACGGATCCTTCCGCATCCCCGGTGTCACCGGGCCCGACGAGTACAGCGCCCTGGCGGACAACAACGTGTACACCAACCTGATGGCCCA